>JAEUNJ010000301.1 GCA_016791145.1 Rhodocyclaceae bacterium
CTTCCCGCAGCCCCGGCTCACCGCCGAGGAGCAGTCCTTCCTGGACAACGAGTGCGAGGAACTGTGCCGGATGGTGAATGACTGGGAGACCACCCAGGTGCATCAGGACCTCTCGCCGGAAGCCTGGCGCTACGTGAAGGACAAGGGCTTCCTGGGCATGATCATCCCGAAGCGATACGGCGGCCTGGAATTCTCCGCCTACGCCCACTCCCAGGTGGTGCAGAAGCTCTCCACCCGCTGCTCGGCGGCGGCCGTCTCCGTCATGGTGCCCAACTCCCTCGGCCCGGCCGAACTGCTGCTCCACTACGGCACCGAGGAGCAGAAGAACCATTACCTGCCGCGCCTGGCCAGGGGCCAGGAGATTCCGGCCTTCGCCCTGACCAACCCGAACGCCGGCTCCGACGCGGCCTCCATTCCCGACACGGGCATCGTCTGCAAGGGCATGTGGGAAGGCAAGGAGGTGATCGGCATGCGGGTCACCTGGGACAAGCGCTACATCACCCTGGGTCCCATCTGCACCATCCTGGGCCTGGCCTTCCGCCTGCGTGACCCCGAGGGGCTGCTCGGCAATACGGAGGATCTGGGCATCACCTGCGCGCTGGTGCCGACGAACCACCCGGGCGTGCTGATCGGCCGCCGGCACTTCCCGCTCAACGCCGTCTTCCAGAACGGCCCGAACTGGGGCAAGGACGTCTTCATGCCCCTCGACTGGATCATCGGCGGCCCGAAGATGGCCGGCCAGGGCTGGCGGATGCTGATGGAGTGCCTGGCCGCCGGCCGCTCCATCTCCCTGCCGTCCTCCAACACCGGCATGGCCAAGCTGGCCGTGCGCGCCACCGGTGGCTACGCCCGGGTGCGCAGCCAGTTCAAGACCGCCATCGGCCGCTTCGAGGGCATCGAGGAACCCCTGGCGCGGATGGGCGGCTACACCTACATGATGGACGCCGCCCGCACCATGACCGCCGGCGCCATCGACCTGGGCGAGAAGCCCTCCGTCGTCTCCGCCATCGTCAAGTACCACGTGACCGAGCGGGCCCGCCAGGTGGTGAACGACGCCATGGACGTGCTCGGCGGCAAGGGCATCTGCCTGGGCCCCAACAACTTCATGGGCCGTGCCTACCAGCAGATCCCGGTGGCCATCACCGTCGAGGGGGCCAACATCCTCACCCGCAGTCTGATCATCTTCGGGCAGGGCGCCATCCGTTGCCATCCCTACGTGCTGAAGGAGATGGGCGCCGCCCGCGACGAGGACCGGGCCCGCGGCCTGCGCGACTTCGACCGCGCCCTGTTCAACCACTTCGCCTTCATCTGGGCGCGCGGCTTCCGGGCCTGGCTGGCCGGCCTCACCGGTTCCCGCTTCCTGTCGGCGCCGGCCGGCGTGGCGCCGGAAACCCGCCGCTACTACCAGCAGCTCTCCCGCTTCTCTGCCGCCTTCGCCTTCATCTCCGACATCTCGATGTTCGTCATGGGCGGCCACCTGAAGCGCAAGGAGAAGATCTCCGCCCGCATGGGCGACATCCTGTCCCTGCTCTACCTGTGCTCGGCGACCCTGAAGCGCTACGAGGCCGAAGGCCGCAAGGCCGAGGACGCGCCGCTGATGCACTGGGCCGTCTGGGATGCCATGTTCAAGGCCCAGAACGCCTTCGAGGGGGTCATCGCCAACTACCCGAACCGCTTCATCGCGGCGATCCTGCACTGGTACATCTTCCCGCTGGGCAGGCCCTACACGGTGCCCTCCGACCGCCTCGGCCACGACGTGGCGCGGCTGCTGATCGAGCCCTCGGCGACGCGGGACCGCCTGACGGCGGGCATGTACGTGCCCCGGGACGAGAACGACGCGGTGGGGGTGGTCGAGCTGGCCCTGGAGGCGACCCTGGCCGCCGAGCCCCTCGAGGGCAAGATCCGCGCCGCGCAGAAGGCCGGCAAGCTGGCGGGCGCCGACCCGGCGAAGCTTGCCCGCCATGCCTTCGAAGCCGGCGCCATCACGGCCGAGGAGCTCGCCCTGCTGGAGCGCCGCGCCGCCCTGCGCGACAAGGTGGTGCGGGTGGACGACTTCCCCCAGGACTTCGCCCACGAGGCCGCCCCGGTGGCGCCGCACCTGAAGGCCGCGGCCTGACGCGCCCTCGATTTCTCAACGCAAAGGCGCGAAGACGCGAAGTTCGCCAAGGGAATCTTGCGGCGATCCCGGGTGCCGCCGGCATTTCCCGATCGTCTTTGCGCCCTTTGCGCCTTAGCGTCTTTGCGGTGAGCTTCCTGAATCCAATTCCCGACTGGAACCGATCATGAACTTCAAGCCGGTCTATATCGTCGATGGGGCGAGGACACCCTTCCTCAAGGCGCGCAATGCCCCCGGCCCCTTCTCCGCCGCCGACCTGGCGACCGCCGCCGGGCGGCCCCTGCTGGCCCGCCAGCCCTTCGCCCCGGAGGACCTGGACGAAGTGATCCTCGGCTGCGCCAGCCCCAGTGCCGATGAAGTGAACATCGGCCGCGTCGCGGCGCTGCGCCTGGGCTGCGGCAACAAGGTGCCGGGCTGGACTGTGATGCGCAACTGCGCCTCCGGCATGCAGGCCCTGGACTCGGCCATCGCCAACATCCACGCCGGGCGCTCGCACCTCGTGCTGGCCGGCGGCGTCGACGCCCTCTCGCGGGCGCCGCTGCTCTATTCCGATGCCATGGTGCGCTGGTTCGCCGCCATGAGCACGGCGAAGACCGCCGGCCAGAAGCTGGGCCTCTTCCTGAAGCTGCGCCCGGCCGTCCTGCTGGCGCCGGTGATCGGCATCGTCAAGGGACTCACCGATCCGGTGGTGAACCTGATGATGGGCCAGACGGCCGAGAACCTGGCCTGGAAGTTCGGCATCAGCCGCGAGGACATGGACGCCTACTCCGTGACCAGCCACCAGCGCGTCACCGTCGGCCAGGATTCCGGCCATTACGGCGAAATCGTTCCCCTGGTCGGCCGCGACGGGACGGTTTACGCCCGGGACGACGGGGTGCGCCGCGATTCCTCCATGGCCGGCCTCGCGAAACTCAGGCCCTTCTTCGACCGCAAGTACGGCAAGGTCACGCCGGGCAACAGTTCCCAGATCACCGACGGCGCCGCCTGGATGGTCCTTGCCTCCGAGGAGGCCGTGCAGCGCTGGAAGCTTCAGCCCATCGCCAGGATAAGCGACAGCCAGTGGGCGGGCCTCGATCCGGCGCAGATGGGCCTGGGGCCCGTCCATGCCGCAACGCCGATCCTGCAGCGCCATGGCCTGGGCGTGAACGACCTGGATGCCTGGGAGATCAACGAAGCCTTCGCGGCCCAGGTGATCGGCTGCGTGCGGGCTTGGGAGGACGAGGCCTATTGCCGCGAGCAACTGGGCCTCGACGGCGCCCTCGGCACCCTCGATTCGGCCCGGCTCAACGTGGATGGCGGCGCCATCGCCCTCGGCCACCCGGTGGGCGCCTCCGGGGCGCGGATCGTGCTGCACCTGGCCCACGTGCTGCGCCGCACCGGCGGCAGGCGCGGCATCGCCTCGATCTGCATCGGCGGCGGCCAGGGCGGCGCCATGCTGGTGGAGAAGGTCTGAGGCCTCGCCCCCAAACCCTGCAACGCAAAGACGCGAAGACGCAAAGCACGCAGGGGCAGGTGATGAACGGACCTTTCGCGGCGGCGGCGCAGAGTTCGCCGAGGAGCACGGAGGGCGCGCAGTGACGACGATTCGTTGGAAGGATTTTCTTTGCGTCTCTTTGCGTCTTTGCGCCTTTGCGTTGGAGCTTTCCCGGTGAGCGAAGAGATCCGCCTGGAATACCATCGCCGGCCGTCGGCGGCCCGGTTCATGGCCGGGGTCTTCCGGCCCTCGCCGGGGCTGGACGGCCAGGGCAGCCTGCCGGACATCCAGCTCCGCTGGCGCGGCCACCATGCGGCAGGCGGCGACCTGCGCGACTATCTCGCCTTGAGCGGCCTGCCGGCCGGCGAGGACCTGTGCGTGCTCTACCCGCAGACCATGGCCTTCCCCCTGCACATGGCATTGCTCACCCATCCCCGGTTCCCGGTGCCCATCTGGCGCCTCCTTCAGGTGAGGAACCGCCTGCGCCGCCATCGTGCATTGCCGCGCGGTGCCCATTACGATCTGACGGTCCGGTTGGCGGGCCTCCGACCCCTGGAAAAAGGCGTCGAATTCGACCTGGCCGGCACCGCCGAGGCGGGCGGCATGGTGGTCTGGGAAAGCCTGAACACCTTCTACATGCGCGGCCGCCCCCTGGCAGGGCGGATGCCGGAGCAGGCGCCGGAATCGCCGCGGATCGAGGCCACGCGCAGCGAGTCCTGGCGGGTGCCGGTCGACGGCGGTTGGCGCTACGGGCGGATTTCCGGCGACTACAACCCGTTGCACTGGTCAGGCGCCTACGCGCGGCGCCATGGCTTCGGCCGGGCCTTCCTGCATCCCCAGCGGGTGCTCGGGCACTGCCTGGCTCGCCTCGGCGCGCGCGGGGCGACGGAACTGGAGGCCTGGATCAAGGGGCCGGTCTTCTACGGCGCCGAGGTGGAGATGCGTTCCGGCGCCGATGCCGAAGGCATCCGCTTCGCGCTGCACGTGGAGGGGGACGCCCGCCCCGCCTTCGTCGGCCGGGTCGGGCACGCGGCCGGCGGGTGAAGACGATGAACATGAAAAGACTCACCACAGAGGCACGGAGAGCACAGAGAAAGGCAGAGATACCGCGATTGGCCTTCGACATCGGATCTCGCCCGTGGATATCTCCGCATGCTGGTGTTTCCTCGGTGGCCTCTGAGTCCTCTGTGGTGAAAATGGGTTTTTTGGCATGAGCGAACCGAAGCGCTTCTCCATCGCCGCGGCCGACGGCTGGCCGCTGGCGGCGACCCTGTTCCCGGGCATGGGCACGGGAACCGTCGTGGTCGGCTCGGCCTCCGGCGTCAAGCGCCGCTTCTACGAGCCCTTCGCCGCCTGGCTCGCCTCCCGCGGGCCCTCCGTGCTGACCTTCGACTACCGGGGCATCGGCGATTCCCGCCACCACCACGTGAAGCAGGTGGACGCCGCCATGCGCCACTGGGGCGAACTGGACCTGGATGCCGCCCTGGGCTGGGGCCGCGAACGGGGCGGCCCGCTGCTCTACGTCGGCCACAGCGTCGGCGGACAGGTCTTCGGCCTGGCGGAGGCGAACCGCCACGTGGCGGCCGCCGTCACGGTGGGCGCCGGCTACGGCTACTGGGGCAATTACCGGCACTGGCGCAAGCCGGCCCTCTTCCTGGCCTGGCACGTGGCCATGCCCACCCTGGTCAAGGGCCTGGGCTACTTTCCTGCCAGGCGCCTCGGCATGGGCGAGGACCTGCCGCCCGGGATCGCCCTGGAATGGGCCCGCTGGGGTCGCGACCCGAACCACCTGGTCGGGCGTGCCAGCGGGCCGTCGCGGGAGAACTTCCGCGGCTACCGCGGGCCGCTGCTGGCCTATGCGGTGACCGACGACGGCTACGTGCCGCCGCGCGCCGTGGCCGCCCTGCATGCCAACTTCACCGCGGCACGGGTGGACCTGCGCCACCTGCATCCGGGCCGCCTGGGTCTGCCCCGGCTGGGCCATTTCGGCTTCTTCCGCGAAGCCCACCGCGACACCCTCTGGCGGGAGGCCGCCGACTGGCTCCTCGCCCGGGCCGATGGAAAAGCGGCCGTCGCCGCCTGAACCCGATACCCGAATCAAGCCCTCTGGAAGGACGACCACCATGGAATTCAAGAACTGGAAACTGCAGCGCGATGCCGACGGCGTCGTCTGGGCCATCCTCGACCGGGCCGGCGCCTCGGCCAACACCCTGGCCCGGGAGGTACTGCACGAACTGGAAGGCATCCTCGACGAAATGGACCGGGAGCCGCCCAAGGGCCTGATCTTCCGCTCCGGCAAGGCGGCCGGCTTCATCGCCGGTGCCGACATCGAGGAATTCACCCAGTGCGACACGCCGGAGAAGGCGCGTGCCCTCGTCAAGCTGGGCTGGGATGTCTACAACCGCCTGGCCGCCGTCAAGTACCCGACCCTGGCCCTGGTGCGCGGCCACTGCATGGGCGGCGGCCTGGAACTGGCGCTGGCCTGCCGCTTCCGCATCGCCGTGGACGAGCCGGGCACCCGCATGGCGCTGCCGGAGGTGATGCTGGGGATCGTGCCCGGCTGGGGAGGCATGTTGCGCCTGCCCGACACGGTCGGTCCGGCGGCGGCACTGGACATGATGCTGACCGGCAAGGGCATCGACGCGAAGCGGGCCAAGAAGATGGGCCTGGTGGATGAATGCGTGCCGCCGCGGGTGATGGAGAATGCGGCGCGCATGCTGGTGTGCTCGGGCCGGGCGCGGATCGGCCTTTCCTCCTTCCAGCGCCTGCTGAACGGACCGCTGAAGTGCATGGTGGCCAGCCAGGCCCGCAAACAGGTGGCGAAGCGGGCCCGCCAGGAACATTACCCGGCGCCTTACGCCATCCTCGACATGTGGGAGAAGTACGACGGCAACGCGCTCGCCGTGCCGGACGACAAGCCCACGTCCCTGTATGCGATCTCCACGTCGCCGACCACCCGCAACCTGGTCCGCGTCTTCTTCCTGCAGGACCGGCTGAAGGGCTTCGGCAAGGACAGCGACTTCGACCCCAAGCACGTGCACGTGATCGGTGCCGGGGTGATGGGGGGCGACATCGCCGCCTGGTGCGCCCAGCGCGGCATGACCGTGACCCTGCAGGACCAGTCGGTGGAGCGCATCGCCCCGGCGATCAAGCGGGCCGCCGACGCCTATGCAAAGAAGTTCCGCCACGACGAGAAGGCCGTGCGCTTCGCCCTGGACCGGCTGATCCCCGACCCTCAGGGCAACGGTGTCGCCCACGCCGATGTCATCATCGAGGCCATCTTCGAGAACCTGGAAGCCAAGCAGGCCCTGTTCCGCGACATCGAGGCCCGCGCCAGGCCGGATGCCCTGATCGCCACCAACACCTCCAGCCTGCGCCTGGCGGACATCGCCGCCACCTTCCGGGAACCGGCGCGCCTGGTCGGCATCCACTTCTTCAACCCGGTGGCGAAGATGCCGCTGGTCGAGGTGGTGCAGGCCGAGGCTACCCATCCGGAGATAGCCCGGAAGGCGGCGGCCTTCGTGCGCGGCGTCGACAAGCTGCCGCTGCCGGTGAAGGATGCCCCGGGCTTCCTGGTGAACGCGGTGCTCGCCCCCTACATGCTGGAGGCCATGCGCTGCGTGGACGAGGGCATCTCGCCGGAGACGGTGGACGAGGCGGCACTGGCCTTCGGCATGCCCATGGGCCCCATCGAATTGGCGGATACGGTGGGCCTGGACGTGGCCATGGCCGCCGGCAAGGGGCTCGCCGCCGGCGTCACCGAGCCGCCGAAGAAACTGGCCGAACTGGTGGCCGGGGGCAACCTGGGCCGCAAGACCGGCCGCGGCTTCTACGCGTATCCCCAGGGCAGGGCCGCCAAGTCGGCAGCCGGCGCCGTCCCCGCCGGGCTCGCCCGCCGCCTCGTGGCGCCGCTGCTGGCGGCGACCCGGGGCCTCGTGGACAAGGGCATCGTGGCCGATGCCGACCTGGCCGACGCTGGTGTAATCTTCGGCACCGGCTTCGCCCCCTTCACGGGCGGCCCCATGAACTACCAGCGGGAGCATTCGGCGGCTTGAGCGCCGCCTGACGCCGCCAGCGGCGCTCCCGTCCCAGGAGAAACGCGTCCATGAGCGAGTGCATTGCCCAACTGCCGAATAAGCAGCCCGCCCTGCGGGTCGTCCCCATGCCGGCGGACCTGAACGCCGCCGGCGACGTCTTCGGCGGCTGGGTCATGGCCCAGGTCGACATCGCCGGCGCCATGCCCGCCATCCGCCGCGCCCGCGGTCGGGTGGCCACCGTGGCCGTCAATTCCTTCGTCTTCAAGCAACCGGTGGCCGTCGGCGACGTGGTGAGCTTCTATGCCGAGGTCGTGAGGGTGGGGCGCACGTCCATCACCGTGGACGTGCAGGTGTTTGCCGAGCGGCACCCGGAGAACCCCATCCACGTCAAGGTGACCGAGGCCACGCTGACCTACGTCTGCCTGAACGCGGATGGGTCGAAGCGGGAGGTGCCGGCGCAGTAGCATTCGCCGATGGGGCGCAACCGAATTCAATCCCGATCCGTCCGCCGAGCCGGCATCGGAGCCGGACAGGATCGGAATTAGTCCGTTCGGACTATTGAGCTGGGGGGGCGATATCGCGAGAATCAAAGGGCCGCAATGGATGCGGCCATACCATCAGGAGTGTGAATCGTGAAGCGCATCCTCACCGCAGCTGCAATCGCAAGCCTCGTGTCGTCCCCCGCCCTGGCTGCTTCCTACAATTTCGATGTGCTCTACAGTGGTGGCGGCGTCGCCGCCCTGGCACCCGGGTCGGACGATCCGAACACCGTGAACCTGCAACCGGGGGATTCCTTCGACTGGACGATCCGCTCGGATTCCTCCGCCTACTGGAGCGTCCTCGTCAATGGCAACTTCTTTCCGCTGATGGCGTTCGCGACTTGGCCATCGGGCGAGCGCATCGGCGACTTCGACCTGAATCTCCTGCTCGACGGTACCAATGTCGTGACGCAATCCGGGTTCGGCGTTTCCAACAAGTTCGTCCACGTGGGCACCAACACCATCTCGCTGTCAACGGGGCTCCGGTTCGACGAAATGCGCCTACACTACTCGCTCACGGCGATGTCCCCCGAGACGCCGGGAAATCCAGCGGATACGAACCTGACGGGGTTGCTGCCGATCTTCGGGGCACCTGAAATGAACCCGTTCAGCACGGGGATAGCGTATGCCGTACCCGAGCCCGAGACCTATGCGATGATGCTGGCGGGCCTCGGCGTGCTGGGCGCGGTGGCTCGGCGCCGCCGCGAGGCCCGGGCCGACTGACCCGCGTCTGATCCGCATGGAACGGCGCCCCTGGGCGCCGTTCTTTTTTGCGGGCTGCGTTAGGGGCGGTCAGGGGTAGAGGCGCCGCGCCAGACGTCCGAGCCATTCGTGGCAGGCCCAATAGCTCGCCTCCAGTCCGCCCGCCGACGGCACTAGACCGAGCAACGCCGATTCGGGCAAGGCGGTGAATGCCGTTGGCGCCGGCACGACCTCGAATCCCTCGCGTTCGAACAGGGGCACGGCCCGTGGCAGATGCCATGCGTGGCTCACCAGCGCGATGCGCCGAATGCCGGCGTCCTTGAGGATCGGTGTGGAGAGGCTGGCATTCTCGGCCGTGTCGCGGGAGGCCGTCTCCCGCCAGCGCACGGGAACCCCGAATTCCTGCGTCAGGGCTTCGGCCATGGTGTCCCCCTCGGGCCGGCCGCCGAAGGGTGCGCCGCCGGTGACAAGGATGGGCCTGCCGGTCCGCCGGTGCAAATGGGCGGCATAGCGGACGCGGACAAGGCTGGCCGGGCCGATGGTGTCGCCCCCGTATTCGGGCGATCCGGGGATGTTGCCGCCACCGAGGACGACGATCGCCTGGGCATCTGCCATGGTCTCGGGTACGACCGGCGGGTAGACCTCCAACGTCCGCAGCAGGGCCTTGGCGAACCAGGGAGTCGCCAGCAGCCACAACACGACCAGTCCCGCGAAGGCCAGGGCGCGCCCAAGGCGTGGTCGACTGCGGACGAGCAGCAGGCCGGCCAGCACGAGCAGCAGGGGCGCCAGCGGCGGCAGGAGGAGGGCGGAGATCAGCTTCTTGGCCAGGAACACGGGGAAATGTGGGGCTGGGGAGGGTCTGCTCGCCGTTTGGCGGGCTATTGACGGCGGCTATTATCGACCGAATCGTCCGCCTTTCCGTCCCATGCCCGACCGCGCCTTCGGCCTCGAAACCCTTTGCCTGCATGCCGGCCAGCAGCCGGACCCGGCCACGGGTGCCCGGGCGCTGCCGATCTACCAGACGACTTCCTTCGTCTTCGATTCGGCGGACCACGCGGCAAGCCTGTTCAACCTGCAGACCTTCGGCAACGTCTATTCGCGCTTGTCCAACCCCACCGTGGCGGCGCTGGAGGAGCGGGTGGCAGCCCTGGAGGGTGGGCGGGCGGCAGTGGCGGCGGCTTCCGGCCTCGCAGCCCAGATGGTGGCGCTGCTGACCCTCTGTCAGGCGGGCGACCGCATCGTCGCCGCCCGAACCCTCTACGGCGGCACCTTCTCCCAGCTCGACGTGTCGCTGCGCAAGCTGGGCATCGAGACGGTGTTCGTGGACCCGGACGATCCGGAGAACTTCCGCGCCGCCCTGTCGGAGAACACCCGCTGTCTGTTCGCCGAGACCATCGCCAATCCGCGGCTCAACGTGCTGGACATCGCGGCCGTGGGGAAGATCGCCCGGGGCCACGGAGTGCCGCTGGTGATCGACAGCACCATGGCCTCGCCCTGGCTCTGCCGGCCCATCGAGCATGGCGCTGACATCGTCGTCCATTCGGCCACCAAGTTCCTCGGCGGCCACGGCACCACGATGGGCGGCGCGGTGGTGGAATCGGGCCGTTTCCCGTGGGACAACGGCAAGTTCCCGTCCATGACCGAGCCCTCGGCGGGTTATCACGGCGTCAAGTTCTACGAGACCTTCGGCGACTTCGGCTTCACGATGAAGGCGCGCATGGAGACGCTGCGCACCTTCGGGCCGGCCCTGTCGCCCTTCAATGCCTGGCAGCTGCTGCAGGGCATCGAAACGCTGCCGCTGCGCATGGACCGCCATTGCGCCAACGCCCTGGCCGTGGCGCGCCACCTGGAGAAGCATCCTCGGGTGGCCTGGGTGAATTACCCCGGTCTCGAATCGAGCCCCTACGCCGGCCTCGCCGCCCGCTACCTGCCCCGGGGTGCCGGCGCCATCCTCTCCTTCGGCATCGTCGGCGGGCAGGCCGCCGGCGAGCGCTTCATCGACGCGGCGCAGTTCCTGTCGCACCTGGCCAACATCGGCGACGCGCGCAGCCTGGTCATCCATCCGGCATCGACTACCCACCGCCAGCTCGACGCGGCCCAGCAGGCGGCCGCCGGCGTGACGCCGGACATGATCCGCCTGTCGGTGGGCATCGAGACCCTGGACGACATCCTCTGGGACATCGACCAGGCCCTGGTGCGGAGCGCCGGCTGATGGATGCCCTCGATTTCGGGTGGAGGGACGGAGTGCTGCTGCTGGCGGCCTTGGTGGCGGTCTATCTGGTGGTCGCCTTCCTGCGCTTGCAGCGGCTGCGTCGACCCGCCAGGCAGCCCGTTCCGACGACCTTCTCGACGATGGTGGACTTCCCCCTGGACGACCTGCCGGAGGGGCCGGCCGCTGCCGAGGCTCCGCCGGTCCGCACCACGGAGTCTCCAACCGACTTTGCGGCGGAACTGACCCGCAGCAGTCTCGACGCGGACTTGCGCCAGCTCCGCGAAGACCTGCGCCGACTGGGCGAGACGGTGGAGCGGCAGGCCGGAGAGATCGCCGACCTGACGACGCGGCTTCAATCGGCCCAGTCGGTGTCTCCCCTGTATGGCGAGGCGATGGCCCTGGCCCGCAAGGGGCTCGATCCGGCCGGCATCGCCGGGCGTTGCGGCATCTCGATCGGCGAGGCGGAACTCGTGGCATCCCTCAGTCGCGGCGTGCCGCTGGACGAGGAACTGAAGGAAGAGGACGAATATGGCGGATCAGACCATCCCGCAGACCCCGGACGATGACGAGGCCCTGAAGAAGCGCCTGGTCGGCCGCATGGCCCTGGCCGCCGTACTGATCGTGGCCCTGCTGGGCGGACTCGCATTGTTCGATGCCCTGAACGCACCGGAAAAGCCCGCCGCGCCGGCGCCGGTGGCGGCCGTTCCTCCGGCACCGGAACCGAAGCCAGCGGAGGCCGCCAAGCCGGAGGAGAAGACGGAGGCCAAGGCCGAAGACGAGGCGAAGGAGGCGCCGGCCGCCGAGCCGGAGCGCACCGAGTCGGCCGGTGCGCCCGCCCTGCGCGGGCACCGGGAACGCCCGCTGACCAGGCCGGCCGAGGCCCGGCCGGCCATGATGAAGCCGAGCGAACCCCCGGCGCCGCCGGCCGTCGCCGAGGAGACGGCGCGGATCGCGAAGCCGCCGGCGTCCACCCATGCACCGGCCTCGCGGCCGTTGACCCGGGCGGCCGAGGTCGGGAGGCGCTTCCTGGTGCAATTGGGCGTCTTCAACAACGTCGCCAACGCCGAGGAACTGCGGGCCAAGCTCGAGCTGAACGGCATACCGAGCCAGATCGAGGCCCGGGTCCAGGTGGGGCCCTTCGGGAGTCGGCAGGAGGCGGAGGAGGCGCGGCAGAAGCTTTCAGGCCTCGGGCTCGAGCCGGGCGTGGTGATGGCGGTCAAGCGTTAGCGCCACTGGCGGTCTGCGGTCTTCCCGGCTGCCGCCGCAACCGGCGCGCCGGGCGGCCCGGCCGGCGGTATCGGCTAGAATCCATCGTTCCCGACCCGATGCGTGAAGGAAGTCCCATGGCACGAACCGTGAATTGCGTAAAGCTCGGCCGCGAGGCGGAAGGGCTCGATTTCCCCCCCATGCCCGGCGAACTCGGCAAGCGCCTGTTCGAAAACGTCTCGAAGGAGGCGTGGCAGCAGTGGATCCGCCTGCAGACCATGCTGATCAACGAGAACAGGTTGAACCTCGCCGATCCCCAGGCCCGCAAGTACCTCGCCGAGCAGGTCACCAAGCACTTCTTCGGCGACGGCGCCGACATGGCGTCGGGTTACGTTCCGCCGCGGTCCTGACCGGCCGCCAGGCGAACTGAAGAAGGCCGGGGCCGTACTGCGGCTCCGGCCCTGTTTTTTGGCCTCCGCCGGCCCGGGGCGGAGCTGCCCTTCCCCGTGTTTCCCCGCCTGGATTCGGGCGATTCGCGACCCCGTGACAAATTTTTTTGCCGGGTGTTGACCGGAGGAAACGAGCCCGTATAATGCGCGGCTCTTCGCTGCACGGCAGCGCGTTCTTTAACAACTGAACAGCCGATAGGTGTGGGTGTTTGGTGAGCTGGAAGTTGGGTTGGGGGATCCTGAGATCGAAGGGATTTTCCGGGTGCTGGGCGTCTCGAGAGGGGTGTCCGGGATTCGCTGGGGTGCTGGAAGGTGCCTTGGCTGGCCTGACGGAGAAGCGAAAGAAACCGAATGCTCACACGAAAAGTAGAA
>JAEUNJ010000014.1 GCA_016791145.1 Rhodocyclaceae bacterium
CCGGGCTGTCGTACAGCACGTTGTCCCAGGCCAGGCCGGCGCCCGCGCCGGGGACCGGCGGTTCGCGCAGGGTCAGGTTGGCCACCAGCCAGGGGGCATGGCTGAGGCCCCGGACCGCCGCATCCAGGTTCGCGGGCAGGCCCTCGGCCAGGTGTGGCAGCAGGAACAGGGGCGCCGCCCAGACGACCCGGTCGGCGCGCAGGCGCACCGATCGGTTCTCCTCCGGCAGCCATGCGTCCACCGCCACGTGGTCGCGGGCCTGCCGCACCGCAAAGACGACCGCACCGGTGCGCAGCCGCGGGCCGAGGCGCGCGGCCAGCCGGCGGACGATCCAACCGTTGCCCTCGGGCGCGGTGAGCACCACGTCGGGCGCCGCGTCGGCCGCCTCGCCGTTGCGGCAGGCGAAGTAATGGATGCCGGCCCAGGCCGAGGCCTGCCGGTAATCGGTGCCGTAATCGTCGCGGCAGGCGTAATTGACATACCAGTGCAACGGGGGGGCGTCGAAGCCCTCCCGCAACAGCCAGTCGCGCATGGTCAGGGCATCCAGGGCACGCCAGCGCGGCTCCCGGGAGGCCAGGGCGACCGGCAGGGGGAAGGCCCGCCGGCCCCTCGCATCCCGGGCGCGGCGGTATTCCCCCATGCGTTCCAGGAACCGGCGGATCTGTTCCCGCTCGCCCGCCGCCAGCCCCACGTGGGGGATGACGCCCTCCTGCCAGAGGCCGTCCCGGTAGAGCCGTTCCTGGGGCGCGTGGCAGAGCAGGGTCTCGTCATACCGGGGACGCGTCGCCAGGGGTTCGCCCCGGATGGCCCCCAGGTCGGCCAGCAGCAGTCGGACGGCGATGCATTCCCTGGGCGGCAGCGGCAGGTAGTGGGCGCCCAAGGGGTGGGCGGACACCGGGTTCTCTCCGTGGCGGGCGTTTCCGCCCGGGCGCCGCTCCAGTTCGAGGATCTCGAAATCCCCGAACCCGGCCCGCTGCAGGCGCCACCCGGCCGACAGGCCGCCGATGCCGGCGCCCACGATCAGGACGGGCAGGCGCCGGGTTTCCGTCGGCGCCGGGAAATCCCGCTGCCGCAGCCGGTGGCCGAGGGCGAGGTCGGTGCCGTCCAGGCGGCCCGGCGGGACGTCGCGGGCGACCGACTTCCGCGGTGCCGCGGCGGCGGCGGCGAAGGTGGCGCAGGTGGCGAGGAAGCGGCGGCGCCTCAATGGGCAACCCCGCGCCACTCCTGCTCGAAGGTGCGCACCAGGGACTGGCTGTTCAGCCGGTTGGGCTCGGCCGGCAGGCGCGCCATGTCGGCCGGGAAGCTGAACAGGCCGGCCGTGATCTCCGGCGTCAGGAAGCGCAGCGGCAGATCGTAACGCTCCGGCGGCCGGTAGGGTTCCGGCCCGGCGATCACGAAGCCCCATTCGCCGAAGCTGGGGACGAGGGCGTGGTAGGGCGCCGTGGCCAGGCCCGCCTCCTCCAGCGTCGCCACGATGGCCCAGAAGGACTTGCGGGCGTAGAAGGGGGAGGTGGCCTGGATCACCGCCCGGCCCCTGGCGGACAGGTGGCGGGCAAGCAGGCGGTAGAAGCCCGTCGAATATAGCTTGCCAATGGCATAGCTCGACGGGTCGGGGAAATCGGCGACGACAAAGTCGAATACGTCCGGGTTCTCCTCCAGCCAGCGGGCTGCGTCGGCGTTGATCACGCGCACCCGCGGCGAGGCCAGCGCGTCGCCGTTCAGGCGGCGCAGCAGCGGCGCCGAGGAGAAGAGCCGCGTCATGGCCGGGTCCAGGTCCACCAGCGTGACCGACTCCACCTGCGGGTGCCGGAGGATCTCCCGGACGGCCAGGCCGTCGCCGCCGCCCAGCACGAGCACCCGGCGCGCCCAGGGCATGCCGGCCAGGCCCGGATGGACCAGGGCCTCGTGGTAGCGGTACTCGTCCCGCGAGGAGAACTGGAGGTTCTGGTTCAGGAAGAGCCGGATGTCGTCGCGCCAGCGGGTGACGACGATCCGCTGGTAGGCCGAGGTCTCGGCGTGGATGATGTCATCCGCATAGATCCAGCCCTCCGCCAGCCGGGTCAGTTCGCCCGCCCCGGCCATGCCGCCGCAGAGCAGGAGCACGCTGGCGCCGGCGGCGGCGTGCAGGCCGCGGCGCCCCCGGAGCGTTTCGCGGAAGAGGTGCAGGGCCCAGACGGCAACGAGGACATTCACCAACCCGAAGAGCAGACCGGTGCGGATCAGACCCAGGTGCGGCGCCAGGAAGAGGGGGAACAGGATGGACACGGCCAGGGCCCCCAGGTAATCCACCGAGAGTACCCGGGCCACCAGGTCCCGGAAGGCCACCTCCCGGCGCAGGATGCGCATGACCAGTGGAATCTCCAGGCCGACCAGCACGCCGACGGCGAACACCAGCAGGTAGAGCAGGGGCTGGAAGGGCGCCGCGTGGCTGGCGAAGACGAGAAACAGGACGGTGGCCGCGAAGCCGCCCAGGAGCCCCACCGCCAGCTCGATCTGGACGAAGCGGCCGACCAGGTCCCGGTCGATGAATTTCGACAGCCAGGACCCGACGCCCATGGCGAAGAGGTAGGTGCCGATGACGGTGGAGAACTGGGTGACGGAGTCGCCGACCAGGTAGCTGGCCAGGGCGCCGGCGACCAGCTCGTAGGCCAGCCCGCAGGCCGCGACCGCGAATACGGAGGCCAGCAGGGCCAGCTGCAGGCGCCCGGCCTGGCTGGCCCCCGGCGGCGGCACGGGGGGGGCGTCCGGGGTCAAGGCGTCAGCCGTGGATGGCGGCGGCCACGATGACGGCGATCCCGAGGCACATGGCGGCGATCACCAGAGCCAGGGGCTGGTTGCGCTTCTCGACGATCTCGCCCCAGAGATCGTAGGGGGTGAACTTGTCGACGATGATGAAGGAGACCCAGAACACGACGACGCCGAGGATCGAGTAGATCAGCGAGGTGAGCAGGGTCTTGAGGTTGATGAGGTCCGCCATTCCGGTCTCCTATTTGTGGAAGGTGCTGCGCTGGCCCGGACCCAGGCGCGAGGCCTGGCTGGAGCCGTGATCGTCGAACAGGCCGACGCCCCGGTACTGGGCCCAGGAAAAGACTCCCAGGGCGAGCAGGCCGATCATCAGGTAGGCGCGCGCCATGTCATGGCCCCCCGGGCGGCCGTTCAGTCATCGTCGCCGTCATCGTCGCTCCCGTCGGAGGCCGTCACGATCGGATGGTCGCTCTCGGCCCACCGGCGGACCTCGAAGCCGCCCCGCCGGACGCGCGTGTAGAGGGGGAACGCGGCCAGCACCGCCAGCAGGATGGCCAGCGAGGACCACCGGGGGCCGGCCTTGGCCACCTTCAGCCGGGTACTGACCGGGCCGCGGCCCTCCTCCATGTCGGCATCCTCGGCCAGCATGTAGCGGCCGGCGGGGAGGCCGGCGAACACCACGCTGTCCGACCGGGAGCCCTCGGTCCATCGTTCGCCCTCGTCCCAGCCCACGTAGTAGGCGATCTCGCGGCTGGCCTGCCAGGCCTCGCCGGTGTCCTTGTTCACCAGGGTCAGGCCGAGCCCGAGCCAGGAGTTCTCGAGGACCGCCTCGTGGGTCACCTCGATGCGCGCGCCGGCATCCCGGATCTCGAACTCGCGGCTGGTGCGGGGCTCGTCGTCCAGGGGATCGAAAAGCAGGGACTGGGTGAGCAGGGTGCCGCCGCTGCCGCCCAGGAGCAGCAGGGCGTGGATGGCGAGTGCGGCCAGCAAAAACATCCAGAAGCGGCGGCAGACCCGGCGGTGGGTCTCCTCGTGGGGATTGGGCTGGTTTGCGTAGACCCCCGCGGGGTCGCGCACGGTGAAGCGCGGCTTGAAGGCCGTGCGGATTTCCTCCGGCGGCAGGTACTCGGCCAGGGTCCACGTCTCCTCCTCCGGCGTCGTCTCCCGGCTGAGCATGCGCGGCGGGCTCACGTAGTCGGCCACCTCGGCCTGCTCGTCCAGCCGGACGCGCCAGGGGAACTCGCCGATCACGTAGTCCACGTGCGCCGTATAGCTGGCGAAGTGCCTGAATTCCTCCTTGCCCATGCGCACCGTCCCGACCACGGCGAGCACGGAGCGGTCGAGGACGCGGGCCAGGTTCCAGTGCCCCTGGTATTCGGTGAGCCAGGCAAGCCGGTTCTCCGGTCCCAGCAGCAGGTATTCGCTCCAGTGGTAATTGACGCCGTCGGCCTGCATGCGCCGCCGCATGAAGCCGATCACCTCCAGGTCCTCGCCCCTCAGCTTTCCCCGGGAACCCAGTTCCAGCAGCGGTTCGACCTTGAGCTTGAAGGATCCCTCGGCGATCACCCGGACGCGTTCGTCCGCGGTGTCCAGCACCGCGCCGCAACTGCCGCACCCGACACTGGCCACCCGCTCGTGGGACACCTGCAGGGGGGCGCCGCACTTGGGACAGTCGAAGGCGCGGGCCCGCAACGTCGGCTCCGGCAGGGGAACCGCCTCGCGCAGGTTGTTCCAGCCCAGCGAGCCGAACGCGACGCTCTCGCCCACGAAGAGCAGCGGCTTCGCCGGGCCGTCGCTGTAGTCGAAGGTGGCGAACCGGCCCGCCGGGTCGCGCAGGTCGGCCGCCGGGAGTTCGTAGCCGGCACCCACCGCGAAGGGCAGTTCCCCCTCGCCCGCGACGCAGCGGGCGGAGAGCAGGTTGGTGACGGTGAAGGCCGTCCCATCCACGACGTGGCGCTGGCCGACCTTGAGGTCCGCGAAGGCGGGCAGGGTGTCGGCCTGCCACCGCGGCTCGCTCACGACGCATTCCCCGCCGGCCTCCGAAAGCCAGCCGCTCTTGCCGTCGTCGAAGAGCAGGTGCCACTCGTTCCAGAGCCCCTGCTCCCAGCGCAACTGGATGCGGCCGATCACCGCGAAGCGCCGGCCGCGCCAGAGGCCCTCGGCGCCCCGCTGGACCGGCGAACGGTCCTCCAGGAGCTCGGCCATCCGGCCAAGGTTCTCCAGGTCCTCCCCGTGCCGGACCAGGGTGCTGCGGCAGTAGTCGCAGACGGCGAGGATGGAGGCGACGGACCTGAACTCTACCGGTGCGCCACAGGAGGGGCAGCGGGCGGTGCGCGCCATGCCAAACGGATCAGCCGAGCTTCTTCATCAGCTCCGCTTTCTTGGCGGCGAACTCCTCGGCGGACAGGATGCCCTTGGTCATCATGCCGTGCAGCTTCTCGATGGTGGCCAGGATCTCGTCGGCACTCGGGGCCGGCGCGGCGGCGGGCGCTGTCCCGGGCACCGCGCCCGGAACGCCGGCGGCGGCACCCGGCGCCATGGCCTGGCCGATGGTGCCGGCCATCGTCTGGCCCAGGGCAAGCCCGGCGCCGACGCCGGCGCCGATGCCCGCCATGCCACCTTCGTTCTGGGCCGCCAGCGGGATGCTGTTGGCCACCTGGTACTGGGTATAGCGGCCCATGTCGCCGATCACGTTCATGCCGATCCGGGTGTCCAGCGCCTTCTGCAGTTCCTCGGGCAGCGAGATGTTCTGCACGACCAGGTTGTCGAGGGCCAGGCCGAACTGCTGGAACTGGGGGTCGAGCTTGGCCTTGAGGGCGCGGCCGAACTCCTCCTGGTTGGCGGCCATGTCGACGAAGGGAACGCCGGACTCGCCGAAGAGGTCGGCGATGTGGCCGACGACGGTGTTGCGCAACTGGCTTTCCAGCTGCTCCGAGGTGTAGCGCTCGAAGGTCCCCGACACCGATCCCTGGAATAGCTTGGGGTCCACCAGGTGGTAGGAATAGATGCCGAAGGCGCGCAGGCGCACCATGCCGAATTCCTTGTCGCGGATCGTGATCGGATTCGGCGTGCCCCACTTGCGGTCCAGGCGCTGGCGGGTGCTGAAGAAGTAGACGTCGGACTTGAACGGGGACTCGAAGAGCTTGTCCCAGTTCTGCAGGTAGGTGAGCACCGGCAGGGTCTGGGTGGTGAGCTTGTGGGTCCCGGGGCCGAACACGTCGGCGAGCTTGCCCTCGTTGATGAACAGGGCCGTCTGGGTCTCGCGCACGGTCAGGGAGGCGCCGTACTGGATCTCGAAATCCTGCATCGGGAAGCGCCAGGCCATGGTGTCCGCATCCTCGGCGCCCTCCGTCCATTGGATGATGTCGATGAACTGCTTCTTGATGAAATCCATCAGGGCCATGTCGCGTCCTCCGGGTTCGATGGTCGGCGCCCGCCCGGCCGGTGGCGGCACGGGACGGGCGGCTGGGATCATAGGCGCGGCCGGCGTCCCTGTCCACGCCCCGAAATCGCGCCGTCATCGCCGGTCGCCGACTTGCCACCCCGCGGGAAAACCGCCTGGACGGCTCTCCACGGGGACCCGGAGGACGGCTTTTCGTCGGCGCCTTGCGCGTCGTGTCGGGTTCGCCCATCGGGGACGGCCCGGCAGGGGGTTTGCGCGGCGGGCCTTCAGTCGCCGCGCCCGATGCGGGCGAGTCCCTCCAGGACCAGGTCGTCCACCGCCTCGTGGGGCAGGCGCAGGTGGGGGGCGAGGGCTGCGGCGGCCCCGCCGGAGAGCAGGCAGAGGGCATCGGCGCCTGCCGCCGCCAGGGGCGCGAACATGCGTTCGACCGCCCCCAGCGTGGCCTGCAGGCAGCCGCTGGCGATCGCGTCGTCGGTGTTGCGCGGCAGAGGCACGAGGGAGCCGGCGGCCAGGGGCAGCCCCGCGGTTTCCCGGGCCAGGGCACGGCGCATGAGTTCGAGGCCGGGCAGGATCAGCCCGCCGGCGAACAGCCCATCGGCGAGGAGCACGTCCACGGTGGTGGCCGTACCGGCGCAGACCACCAGGCAGGGACCGCGATGAAGGGATCGGGCGCCAATCAGGGCCGCCCACCGGTCCGCGCCGAGCTGGCCCGGACGCGCATAGCCGTTTCGCACGCCGCAGCGCTCGGCCTCGCCGACCACCCATTCCGGCCGTCCGCCGAGGGCCGCGGCCAGGGCTTCCACGGCCGCCTCCGCCGCCGGACCTGCCACGTTGCAGGCGAGGATGCGGCGGACGTCGGGCCCGCCGTCGCGGGCCGCGGCGACGGCGGCGCCGAGGCCGGCAAGCTCGGAATTGGC
Source organism: Rhodocyclaceae bacterium (assembly GCA_016791145.1). Lineage (GTDB taxonomy): Bacteria > Pseudomonadota > Gammaproteobacteria > Burkholderiales > Rhodocyclaceae > JAEUNJ01. The sequence continues at coordinate 7,066 of JAEUNJ010000014.1, forward strand.
GAGGCTGCCCCGCGCCGCCCATTGCAGGCCGTCGCGCAGGCCCCACTTGACGCGGCTGTTGCCACAATCGACACAGAGGATCATGCCCCGCTCCCCGCGGTGCGCAGGCTGACCTCGCCGCTGATGACGCGGCGGGGACCGTCGGCACAGTCCAGCAGCAAGGCCCCGCCGGCGTCGACACCGGCGAATCTTCCCTCCAGCGGCGGTTCGAAATCGGAAAGGACCCGCACGGCAGCGCCGGCATGGGCGTTGCGGCGCAGCCATTCCTCGCGGAAGGCCGGAAAGCCGCTGCGGGCGAAACGCTCCATGGCATGCAGCAGGCGTCCGAGCGCGAGGCCCAGGAGGCGGTCGGCGGACGGGTCCGGGCCCATGGCGGCAGCCTGCTCCCGCACGTCGTCCGGCATGTCGTCCGGCAGGCGGCGATTGAGGCCGATGCCGATGACGGTGGCCCAGCGGACATTGGGGACCAGTTCGACGAGGATCCCCCCCAGCTTGCCGCCGTCCTTCAGCAGGTCGTTGGGCCACTTCAGCGCCAGCCCGCCGATGCCCGCGTCCTCCAGGGCTTCCGCCACGGCGACGCCGACGGCGAGCGACAGCCCCTCCATGGCGCAGGCGGGAGGGAAACGCCAGAGCAGGGAGAAGGTGAGCCCGTCGCCGGGGGCCGAGTGCCATTGCCTGCCCCGCCGGCCACGGCCGGCGGTCTGGCGGTGCGCGACGACCGTCGTGCCGCCGGGGGCGCCTGCCTCGCCGCGCGCCAGCAACAGCGCGTTGGTGGAATCGCATTCGGGCAGGACGTCCACGTCGAAGCGGGCTGCGGCAGGCCCCAGGGCCGCGGCAATGCCGGCAATGGTCGGGAGGTCGTGGTGGGCGGGGCTGGACGAGGGCACGGTCCGCGGAACTCGGCGCGATGTGCCGATTATCCCGAAAACCTCACCGCGGGGACACAGGGGCACGGAGAAAAGCGACGGAGCGAGGCATCGCGCCGCGAACCCGGCGCGCCCGTCGGGCAGGCAGACCCAGGCAAGGGGACAGTTCTCCCCCGTCCCGCGCCTTCCGCCGTTCGGCCGCGTCCTTCCGGAGGATTCGGGAGGACCGGCTCAGGCCGCGCCGTCTCCCGTCCGGGATTCGTCCAGGCCCAGCTCCTGGATCTTCCGGGTGATGGTGTTGCGGCCGATGCCGAGCATCTGCGCCGCCTCTATCCGCCGCCCGCCGGTCGCCGCCAGCGCCCGCCGGATGAGCGTGGCCTCGAACTCCCGGTTCAGCAGGTCGAATACCTGGCCGGGCTGGCCGACCAGCCGCCGGTCGGCTTCCAGGGCCAGGGCATCGAGCCAATCGGTGGCCGCGCCTTGGACCGGCTGGTCGCGCAGTTCCGCGGGCAGGTCCGCCACGTCCACCGACTGTCCCGGCGCCATGACGGTCAGCCAGTGGCACAGGTTCTCCAGTTGCCGCACGTTGCCCGGGAATTCCAGGTTCTGCATGTACCTGAGCGCCGGGTCCGCCAGGCGCTTGGGCTCCACGCCCAGGTCCTGGGCGCTCTTGGCCAGGAAATGCCTGGCGAGGAGCGGAATGTCCTCGCGCCGCTCCCGCAGCGGCGGCAGGCGCAGGCGGATCACGTTCAGCCGGTGGAAGAGATCCTCGCGGAACAGGCCCTGGCGCACCCGCTCCTCCAGGTTCTGGTGGGTTGCGGCGATGACGCGCACGTTGGCCCTGACCGGCTGGTGGCCGCCGACGCGATAGAAGTGGCCGTCCGAGAGCACGCGCAGGAGGCGGGTCTGCAACTCCGATGGCATGTCGCCGATCTCGTCCAGGAACAGGGTGCCGCCCTCGGCCTGTTCGAAGCGGCCGCGTCGCTGGGCGGTGGCGCCCGTGAAGGCGCCCTTCTCGTGGCCGAAGAGTTCCGACTCGAGCAGGTCGCGCGGGATGGCCGCCGTGTTGATGGCCACGAAGGGCGCCTCGCGGCGCGGGCTGTGCCGGTGCAGCGCGCGTGCGACCAGTTCCTTGCCGGTTCCCGATTCGCCGTTGATGAGGACGGTGGCATGGGATTGCGAGAGGCGCCCGATGGCCCGGAAGACCTCCTGCATGGACGGCGCCTGGCCGAGGATCTCGGGCGTGATGCTCTCGGCCTCGGCGGCGCCGTGCTCCGCGGCCGTCTCGTCGATGGCCCGGCGCACCAGGTCCACGGCCTGGTCCACGTCGAAGGGCTTGGGAAGATACTCGTAGGCACCGCCCTGAAAGGCGGCGACGGCCGAATCCAGGTCTGAATAGGCGGTCATGATGATGACCGGCAGCTCGGGGAAGTTGGCCTTGACGATCTTCAGCAGTTCGAGCCCGGAACGGCCGGGCATGCGCACGTCGGACACGAGCACCCGCGGGGCGTCTCCCGATTCGAGGGCCGACAGGGCCTCGTCGCCGGAGGCGAAGCTCCGGCAGGGGATCTCCTCCCGGGCCAGGGCCTTCTCGAACACCCAGCGGATCGACTTGTCGTCGTCGATGATCCACACCGGTTTCATTCCACTTCCTCTCGAATGACATGAACATCGTGCCGACCCTCGCCGAGGGGCAGCAGGATGGTGAAGCAGGTCCGTCCTGGGCGGGACTCCACCTCGACCGTTCCCAGATGCTGCTGGATGAAGCTCTGGGCGATGGTGAGGCCGAGGCCGCTGCCCCCCTCGCGACCGGAGACCAGCGGATAGAAGATCTTCTCGCGGATCGCCTCCGGGATTCCCGGGCCGTCATCGATCACCTGCAATTCCAGTGCCAGCCGGTAGTGCTTCTTGGCCAGGGTGACCTGGCGCGCCGCCCGGGTCCGGAAGGTGATCTCGCCCTGGCCGTTCATGGCCTGGGCGGCGTTCCGGGCGATGTTGAGCACCGCCTGGATCAACTGTTCCCGGTCGCCGGTCAGGTCCGGAAGGGAGGTGTCGTAGTCGCGGCGGGCCCGTACGCCGGCGAATTCCGCATGGATCAGGCGGCGCACCCGTTCGAGGATCTCGTGCATGTTCACCTTCGCCGGCTGCATGGCGCGGTGGGAGGAGAGCAGGCGATGCATCAGGTCCTGCAGGCGGTCGGCCTCCTTGATGATGACCTGCGTGTACTCCCGCAGCTGCGGATTGCCGAGTTCGCGCTCCAGCAACTGGGCCGAGCCCCGGATGCCGCCGAGGGGATTCTTGATCTCGTGGGCCAGGTTGCGGATCAGCTCCCGGTTTGCCACCTGCTGCATGGCATCCCGTTCCTCGCGCGCCGCGCGCAGTTGCTGGTCGATGGGCCGGAATTCGAGGAGGAGGCGGGCGCCGCCGGCGTCGATGGGCGTGACCGTGCAATCGACGCTGAGGGGATCGATGCCCGGCCGGGTGATGGTGATGCCGTGTCCCGTGTAGCTCCAGTTGTTGGACAGGGCGCTCTCCACCGCCGTCTGGAGGCCGGGAGGCTCGCCCACCAGGTATTTCAGCGGCCGCCCCAGCACGAGGCGTTCGCTGGCCGAGAACAGGTTCTCGGCCGCCGGATTCATGCGTCGGATGGCCAGACGCGGGTCTACGAGTATGACGGCGGACGAGAGCAGGTCCAGGCCGGCAAAGGCATCCGGGGCCGGCGGGAAGGGTGGAGGCGTCATGCCCACGGGAATAGCAAGAAGCACGCCATCGGACGCCCCCGCCCCGACGGCCCTTTCCTACTTCAGGGTGGCCAGTTCGCGCTTCAGGGCTTCGACGTTTCGGTCGTGGAGGGCCACCCGGTCCCGGTAGGGTTGCAGGCGTTCCTGGGCCTTCTGGAAGTTCTGCTCGTTGCCGGGGCGCTGGGCCTCCTGTTCGGCCAGGTCCTTCCTGGATTTCTCCAGGTTCTGCTGTTCCGTGGCGAGTTCCTGCTCGAGGATCTTCCGCCGGTCGCTGTCCCGGCTCTTCTGGGTGTCCCCGTCCACCTTCGGGAAGTCGCCGGGGGTCGGCGCCTTGGCCGCCCCGGCCGCCCGTGGCGGGGGCGTGAAGGTGGATATCGGCTGGTCCCGGGAGAGGATGGTGCAGTTCTTCGCGCTGCCCTTTTGATTGGTGTAGAGGACCTGTCCCGTTTCCTCGTCCTTGCACTTGTAGAGCGTGTCCGCCTGCGCCGGCCATGGCCACGAAGCGAGCATCACCGGAGTGAGGAGTGCAATCCTGCCAAATCGCTTCATGGCTTCGTCCCAAGTCTTTGTTTCATGGAGTGTATGCGAAAGCGCGACGAAAAAAAAGGACGGGGGTGACCCCGTCCTTTCCTTAACGCGCCGGCCGGGCCGGCGCTGACTGCCGGCATCAGATCGAGTAGTACATGTCGTACTCGACCGGATGGGTGGTCATGCGGAAGCGCGTGACCTCCTCCATCTTCAGGTCGATGTAGGCATCGAGGAAGTCGTTGCTGAACACGCCGCCACGGGTCAGGAACTCGCGGTCCTTGTCCAGGTAGTCCAGGGCCTGGTCCAGGCTGGAGCAGACGGTCGGGATCTTCGCATCCTCTTCCGGCGGCAGGTCGTACAGGTTCTTGTCGGCCGGATCGCCCGGATGAATCTTGTTCTGGATGCCATCGATACCGGCCATCATCATGGCGGTGAAGCCCAGGTAGGGATTGCAGGTCGGATCCGGGAAGCGGACCTCGATGCGGCGGGCCTTGTCGCTGTGCACGAACGGAATGCGGATGGAGGCGGAGCGGTTGCGGGCCGAGTAGGCCAGCTTGACCGGGGCCTCGAAGCCGGGCACCAGGCGCTTGTAGGAGTTGGTGCCCGGGTTGGTGATGGCGTTCAGGGCGCGCGCATGCTTGATGATGCCGCCGATGTAGTACAGCGCCAGCTCGGACAGGCCGGCGTAGCCGCTGCCGGCGAACAGGTTCTTGCCGTCCTTCCAGATGGACTGGTGCACGTGCATGCCGGAGCCGTTGTCACCGACGATGGGCTTCGGCATGAAGGTGGCGGTCTTGCCGTAGCTGTGGGCGACGTTGTGCACGATGTACTTCAGGACCTGGGTCCAGTCGGCGCGGCGCACCAGGGTATTGAACAGGGTGCCGATCTCGCACTGGCCGGCGGTGGCAACCTCGTGGTGATGCACTTCCACGGGCACGCCGCAGGATTCCAGCGCCAGGACCATGGCGGCGCGGATGTCGTTCAGGCTGTCGACCGGGGGAACGGGGAAGTAGCCGCCCTTGACCGTGGGCCGGTGGCCGGTGTTGCCG
>JAEUNJ010000071.1 GCA_016791145.1 Rhodocyclaceae bacterium
CCCCCCCCCCCCCCCCCCCCCCCCTGTTTCGGGGGCGCGACGCTAGGAATGGGTTGCCCCCGCCCCGGGGCGGGGGCCAGGGGGTGGGGGGACTCATTCGCAGTCCGGGCGCCGGGCCGCCCCAAGCCCGGCCGGCATGCGCCGGAGGCGCAATCCGCCCGGAATTACGAATGACGCTCCCCGTAACAGGCGAGCGAAACGAGGAATCGCGTTCCCCTCCCGCGAGGGAGGGGCTAGGGGAGGGCGGGCCTACTCCATCGGTAGCGCCGAGGCGCTACCGATGAAGCTTTTTCATCCGCTCCGCCGGCGTGATGATGTCGGTGAGGCGGATGCCGAACTTGTCGTTCACCACCACCACCTCGCCCTGGGCGATCAGGGTGCCGTTCACCAGCACGTCCATGGGCTCGCCGGCCAGGCCGTCCAGTTCAACGACCGAGCCATGCGCCAGCTGGAGCAGGTTGCGGATCGAGATCTTGGTGCGGCCCAGTTCGACGGTGATCTGCACCGGGATGTCCAGGATCATGTCGAAGTCCTGGAGCGCCGAGGCCCGCGTGGGTGCCGCGCCGAACTGCTCGAAGATGTCCGCCGGCTGGGCGGCCGGCTCCGCCGTCGCCTCGGTCGCGGCCTGTTCGTTCATGGCCGCGGCCCAGTCGTCCTCGGAGACCTGGTTCTCGTCGATCTGTTCGTTCTCGCTCATGGCAAACCCCTAGTTTTCGGCCTGCTTCTCGGCCAGGAAGCGCTCGACCCGCAGGGCCACCTGGCCGTTCTGCTTGCCGTAGCGGCATTCCATGACCGGAACGCCATCCACCGCCGCGGTGACGGTGTCGTTCAGCGCGATCGGCAGCACGTCGCCGACCTTCATGTTCAGGATGTCCCTCAGGGTCACGGTGGCGTGCGCCAGGGGCGCCACCATTTCCACCTCGGCCGTCTGGAGCTGCCGCGTCAGCATCGTGGTCCAGCGCCGGTCCGAGGACATCTGCTCGCTGTGCATGGTGCTGTAGAGCACGTCCCGGATGGGCTCCACCATGGAGTAGGGGAGGCAGACGTGCATCTCGGCGGAGGAGCCCGAGAACTCGACGGTGAAGGTCACCGCCACGACGATCTCCGAGGGCGTGGCGATGTTGGCGAACTGGGTGTTCATCTCCGAGCGCAGGTACTCGAAGGTGATCGGATACACCGGCTGCCAGGATTTCTCGTACTCGGCGAACACCACGTGCAGCAGGCCCCGGATGATGCGCTGCTCGGTCGGCGTGAAATCGCGGCCCTCGACGCGGGTGTGGAAGCGGCCGTCGCCGCCGAACATGTTGTCCACGGCCAGGAAGACCAGGTTCGGATCCAGCACCACGAGGCCGGTGCCGCGCAGGGGCTTCACCTGCACCAGGTTGAGGTTGGTGGGCACCACCAGGTTCCGGATGAACTCGCTGTACTTCTGCACGCGGATCGTGCCGACGGAGATCTCCGTGTTCCGGTGCATGTAGTTGAACAGGCCGATGCGCAGGTTGCGGGCGAAGCGCTCGTTGATCAGCTCCATCGTCGGCATGCGGCCGCGGACGATGCGCTCCTGCCGTCCCAGGTCGTAGGCCTTGACGCCGCCGCTGTCCTCCTCCTGCGGCGCCTCGTCGGCCTCGCCGGTGACGCCCTTCAGCAGGGCGTCGACCTCTTCCTGGGAAAGAAAGTCCTGGCTCACGCTACTGGATGATGAAGCTGCTGAAATGGACGCTCAGGACCGGTTCCTCCGGCGCCTCCACCTTTCCGCCCTTGGCCTTCTTCGGGGGCGGGTTGACGATCAGGTTCACCGAGTCGCGGATCTCCTGGGCGAGGGCGTCCTTGCCCTCCACCGGGCCGAGCTGCGACGGCTTGCGCCCGGAGAGCAGGCGCAGGACCCGGTCGCGGATCTCTGGCATGTACTGCTTGATCGTCTCGGCCTCGTGGGGGTCGCCCACCTTCAGCTCGACGATGACCTGGATGTACTGGGCGGCGGTCTGCTCCGGCGTCTCCGGCATCAGGTTGGTGGTGAAGGTGTCGAGCTTCAGGTAGGTCGGCGGCTTGGCCGGCTCGCCCTTCTTGTGCTTGGCCTCCTTCTTCGGCGGCTCGTCGCCTTCCTCGCCCTCCTCCGCCGGCTTCTTCTTGAGCAGGAACACGGCCGCGCCGCCGCCCAGCACGAGCACCAGGACGCCGATGATGATGAACAGCAGCAGCTTCTTCTTCTTGGGCGGCGGCGCCGGCGCTTCCGCCGCGTCCGCCTTCTTGGCCTCGGCCATGAATCAGTCCTCCCCCATCAGTCTCGCGGCGCCCTCAGGCAAAGGTATCCACCAGGCCGCGCCCGCGCTGCATCCAAATGGCATCCGTGCCGCCCTGCGTGACGGCGCCCCGCGGCAGAGGCAAGGCCTCGGCGCCCGCCGGGCTGCGCGAATTATCGCCCTTTTCGCCGCCGCCGGCGGAGGACTGGGTGGCGCCGGAGTCCACCTGGGCCTGCCCCAGCGTGACGCCGGCATCGGCGAGGATTTCCCGCAGCCGGGGCAGGGCTGCCTCCAGGGTCTCCCGGACGGCCGGGTTGGCGGACACGAACAGGGCGCTCGCGTTGTCGCCATTCACGGTGAGGGAGATCTCCACGCGCCCCAGCTGGGGCGGATTGAGGATCAGCTCCGCCTTGCTCTGCTGTTGTCCGACCATCCAGGTCAGGCGCTCCCCGAGGGCTTCCTGGAAGACCCGGGAACCCACCGGCGCCTCGATGCGCTCGTTGCCGCGCGGGGTCGCCGCCTGGGGACCGGCCGCCTGGGAGGCCTGCATCGCCGCCTGGAGGGTCGCCGCGTCCGGGGCGCCCTTGCCATCCGCCGACAACGCCGGCAGGGGCGTCTCGACCTGGAGCTGCCGGGGCTCGGGCAGCGCCCGGGCGGCAAGTTTTGCCGTCGCGTCGGCCTCCAATGCCGGTGCCGCGGAACTGGCGGCGTCGTTTGCCGCGGCGGCGCGCTGCAGGACGGCGGGCGTCACCGGGGCGGCGGGCGGCGCATAGACATCGGTGAGCACCGGAATGTCATGGGTCCCCTCGTCGGACTCCTCGGCCTGGCCGGGCATCTCCCCCTGGCCCTTCTGGCCGAGCCCGAGGGTGGCCAGGAACTGGGGCAGCAGCGCCGCGAGGCCGGCGCCCGGAGCGCCGCCCTGGGCGGGGCTTTCGGCGGTGCCCAGCAGGATCGCGGTGGCGTCGATGGATCCGCCGGCCAACTGTTTCTGCAGCAGCGCCGCAAAGGCCTCCGCACCCAGTGGGCCGGATGCGGCGGCGGCTCCGCCGGCGTCGGCGGCGGCAGCACCCGGGGTGGCGGCGCCGGCCGGGACGGCAGGCGGATTCGGAGCGATGGCGATGTCGGGCATGGCGTGTTCCTCGCGACGGTTTGGCCCCTAGATGCAAGGGGTATGCCATGGGGAGTCGTGAGGGGGGAGTGGAGAGCGGAGAGTGGCCGTGCCGAGGTGATGGAACCCACCTCCATCCGAGTCCGGGCGCCGGGCCGCCCCAAGCCCGGACGGCACGCGCCGGAGGCGCAATCCGTGCCGACGTCGAAATAGCGCACCCCGTGACATGCGAGCGAAGCGAGGAAGCAAGCTCCTCCCCGCGAGGGGAGGTCGGGAGGGGCGGGCCGCAGTCCGGGCGCCGGGCCGTCCCAAGCCCGGACGGCACCCGCCGGAGGCGCGAACCGCGCCTTCGCCGCAACGACGCGCCCCGTAACGAGTGAGCGCAGCGATCCATCGAGTTCCCCTCCCGCGAGGGGCGTAGGCGGGAATTCGCGGAGCACCGCTCCGCGCCGCCGAAGCCGGACGGCAATGCAATGCCGTCCGTGGGCGGGGTGAGGGGAGGGCGGGCCCTACTCCTCCGCCGGCCCCCGCCGCGCCGCGTGCTCGTCCTGGATCCTCTGTTCACGGCGGTTCTCGGCCTGCTGGAGCCGGGCGTCGTGCCGCTGGGCCAGGGTGTCGAAGGCCTGCACCTTGCCGCGCCGGTCCAGCCACTCCTTCTGGCCCGCGGCGGTGCGCTGCTTCGAGGCGGCGACCTGCTGCTCGGCCTGGGTCACGGCCAGGTCCAGCTTGGCGAGGAAGGACTGGAAGTTGCCCCAGGCCTCGCGGCCCAGGCCCTCCTTGGCGGCGGCCACGAAACGCGCCTGGTATTCGGCCCGGTAACCTACCAGCAGTTCCAGTCGCTTCGTGGCCTCCTGCTCGCCGGCCACCAGCTCGCCGAGGCGGCGCGCGGCGTCCTCCAGGCGCATCTGGGAAAGGTCGAGCAGGGACTGGAGCGGGAATCGGGAGGAGGTCATCGGTCAGTCGCGCGTCATGCGCCCCGGCGGGCACGCGGGCCGCGGCGAAATTCTACGCCCCGAAGAGTTGCCCCAGGCTGTGCAGGCTGCCGCCGTAGTCCGCGCGTTCCTGCATCCCCTGCTGCAGGAAGGCCTCGAAGCGGGGAAAGAGGGCGATGGCCTGGTCGAGCACCGGATCGGAGCCGGGCTGGTAGGCGCCCACGGACAGCAGGTCCCGGGCCCGCTGGTACCGGGAGTAGAGCTGCTTGAAGCGGCGCACCCGTTCCAGGTGGCCCGGGTCGATCAGGTTGGCCATGGCCCGGGACACGGACTGCTCGATGTCGATGGCCGGGTAGTGGCCGGCATCGGCCAGGCTGCGGGAAAGCACGATGTGCCCGTCGAGGATGGCCCGGGCGGCGTCGGCGATGGGGTCCTGCTGGTCGTCGCCCTCGGCCAGCACGGTGTAGAAGGCGGTGATGGAACCGCCCCCCTCGGGGCCGTTGCCGGCCCGCTCGACCAGTTGCGGAAGCCGCGCGAAGACCGAGGGCGGATAACCCCGCGTGACCGGCGGTTCGCCGACGGCCAGGGCGATCTCGCGCTGGGCCATGGCAAAGCGGGTCAGGGAATCCATGATCAGCAGCACGTGGCGGCCCTGGTCCCGGAAGTGCTCGGCGATGGCGGTGGCGGTGGCCGCCCCCTGCAGGCGCATGAGCGGGCTCACGTCGGCCGGCGCGGCGACGACGACGGAGCGCGCCAGGCCCTCGGCGCCCAGGTTCTGCTCGATGAATTCCTTCACCTCGCGGCCGCGCTCGCCGATCAGCCCGACGACGATGATCTCCGCCTCGGTGAAGCGGGCCATCATGGCGAGGAGCACGCTCTTGCCGACGCCCGAGCCGGCGAAGAGGCCGAGGCGCTGGCCCCGGCCGACGGTGAGCAGGGCGTTGATGGCCCGGATGCCCACGTCCAGGCTGCGGGCGATCGGCGCCCGGGCCAGCGGGTTGAAGGGCCGGCTGGCCAGGGACCGCGTCCGCTTGGCGTCCAGGGGCCCGAGGGCGTCCAGGGGCTTGCCGTTGCCGTCCAGGACGCGGCCCAGGAGGTGGTCGCCGACGGGGACGTGCTTGGCCCGGTCCGTGGCGCGTCGGCGCGGCGCCGAGGACTCGCCGATGCGCGGCAGCGGCGGCAGGCTTTCCAGGGGCGTCACGCGGGCGCCGGGGGCCAGGCCGTACACGTCCTCGGTGGGCATCATGAAGAGCCGCTCGCCGGAGAAGCCCACCACCTCCGCCTCCACGGCGCCACCGCCGGGGACCTCGATCCGGCAGCCCGAGCCCAGCGGCAGCTTGAGGCCGGCCGCCTCCATGACCAGGCCGTTGATGCGCGTGAGCCGGCCGGCCACCTGCCAGGGCACGGCGCCGTCGACCCGCTGTCGGCAGGCGCGCAGGTAGTCGCGCCAGGCGGCATGCGCCATGCCGCCGGAATCGCCCGCGCTCAAGGCTCCTCCGCGTCCTGCCATGCGGACTGGATCCCGAGCGTCTCGACGACCCGCCGCCAGCGGGCCTCCAGGCCGGCGTCGACCTGGCTGCCGCCCGCCTCGACGAGGCAGTCGCCGGCGGGCAGCCGCGGGTCCTCGAAGATCCGGTGGCCGGCATGGGCGAGCTGGTCGCCCACGTGGGCGCGGACCAGGGAGGCATCGCCGGGGTTCAGGTGGATGGCCACGTGCTGGTGGGGGAGCTGGACCAGGGCCTCGCGCACCACGTCCACCAGGGCCTCCGGGCGGGTGGCGAGCTCGTGGCGCACCACCTGGCGGGCAATGGCCAGGGCGAGGCCCATCACCTCCTCGCCCACCTCCTGCTCGATGCCCGCAAGGGCCGCCTCCAGCTTCTCTGCGGCGGCCGCCAGCCGGGCCGCCTCGGCGCGCACCTGGGCCTCGCCCTCGGCGCGTCCCTCGGCGAGCCCCTGGACGAGGCCGGCCTGGTGCCCCTCCTCGCGCGCCCGGCCCTCGATCTCCGCCACCTCGGCGGCGGTGGGCAGGCGCGCGGCGGGTTCGGGTGCCGGGGCATCCGCCGGGGCGGCGGAAGAGGCGGCCGGCTTCGGCGCGCCGTCGAAGCTGCCCATCTCCCAGCGTTCCCAGGCCGTCAGGCCGTCGGTGCCGATCATGGGCGCTCGATCCGGGGGCGTGGGCGGGGCCCGGCGAGGGCGTCGACCCTACCGTTCGGGCATGGCGCCGGTGTTCGCGGGAGCGCCGTCCCCGGCGCGATTCCGGCGAGCGGCCGGCGGAAGGGCACTTTCCTCATGCCTCAGACCATCTGGTCCTCGCCGCCCTTGCCGCCGAGGACGATCTGTCCCTCGTCGGCGAGGCGGCGGGCAATCTTCAGGATCTCCTTCTGCTCGGTTTCCACCTCGGAGAGGCGCACCGGACCGCGGGCCTCCAGGTCCTCCTTGAGCATCTCGGCGGCCCGCTGGGACATGTTCTTGAACACCTTGTCGCGCAGCTCGGGAGAAGCGCCCTTCAGGGCCAGGATCAGGGAATCGGACTGGATCTCGCGCAGCAGCAGCTGGATGCCGCGGTCATCGACGTCGAGCAGGTTCTCGAAGACGAACATCTCGTCGAGAATCTTCTGGGCCAGGTCGGGATCGTATTCGCGGACGTTGTCGAGGATGGAGGTTTCGGCCGCCTGGCCGACGAAGTTCAGGATCTCCGCCGCATGGCGGATGCCGCCCATGGCCGTCTTCTTGATGTTCGAGGCGCCGGAAAGCAGCCGCGTCAGGGCGTCGTTGAGCTCCTTCAGGGCCGCCGGCTGGACGCCGTCCAGCGTGGCGATGCGCAGCAGCACGTCGTTGCGCAGGCGCTCGGTGAAATGCTTGAGGATCTCGCCGGCATGGTCGAATTCCAGGTGCACCATGATCGTGGCGATGATCTGCGGGTGCTCGTTCTTGATCAGCTCGGCGACGGTGGCGGCATCCATGTACTTCAGGCTCTCGATGCCGGCCGTGTCGCCCCCCTGGAGGATCCGCGAGATCAGGTTGGCCGCCCGGTCGTCGCCCAGGGCCTTGGTGAGCATGGAGCGGATCATGCCCTCGTCCACGGCGACCGGAGAGCCCTTGGCCCCGTGGGCCTCCAGTTCGTCGAGCACGGGTTCCACGCGCTCCCGGGGGACGGCCTTCAGCGCGGCCATGGCGCTGCCGAGCTTCTGCACCTCCCGCGGGCCCAGGTGCTTGAGGATCTCGGCCGCTTCGTCCTCGCCGAGGGAAAGGAGCAGCATCGCCCCCTTCTCGATGCCGTCTTCAGCGTTGTTCGCCACCGCTCATCCAGTCCCGGATCAGCGCCGCCACGAGCTTGGGATCCTTTCGCGCGATCTCCCGGGCGGTCGCCAGCTTGTCGTCGAAGCTGCGCTCGCCCGGGACGTGGTGGCCCTCGCCGCCGGCCATCGCGAGTCCGGGCTCCGCGGCCTGGGTTTCCCGTGCCTCGGCGGCGGCCACCACCAGGCGGTCGAACAGGGGCTTGAAGACCCGCGTCCAGAGCAGGAAGGCCAGCACGATGAAGGCGACCCACTTCAGAGCCTCCTTGCCGTTGGCCTGCATTTCCGGATCCTTCCAGACGGGCGTCGCGGGCGCCGCCGCGTCGCTGGCCGTGAAGGGGGCGTTCACCACGTTCAGGGTGTCGCCCCGGTCCTTGTTGAAGCCCATGGCCTCGCGCACCAGGTCGTTGGCCTGCTTCAGCTCGGCCTCGGAGAGGGCGACGCTCTTGCCCGCCGCCTTCTTGTGGTTGAGGACGACGGCCACCGAGAGGCGGCGTATGACGCCCGGCTGGCCGCGGGTGTGCCGCACGGTCTTGTCCAGTTCGTAGTTGGTCGTCGCATTGCGCGTGTAGTTGAGCGGCTGCACCGTGGTGCCGCCCGGCCCGGTGGCCGGGGTTCCCGGGGCCGGCGGCGCGGTGACGGGGGCCGTGGCCGGCACCGGCGGCTGGTTGGAGAGCGCTCCCGGCACGCCGGCGGCGTTGGGCTGGGTGGTGCCCGACTCGGCGGTCTGCTGGCTGCGGATGGCGGTTTCCGGGGTCGGGTTCGGACGGTAGGTTTCGGCCACCTGGTCGATCGTCGAGAAATCCACGTCGGCCACCACCTGGGCCTTCACGTTGCCCTCGCCGACCACCGGGGCCAGGATGGCCTCGACCCGGCGCGCGGTGGTTTCCTCGATCTCGCGGGTGAACCTGGACTGGTTCGGGTCGAGGCCGGTTTCCTTCGCGGAGTCCTTCCTGGAGATCAGGTTGCCGTTCTGGTCCACCACGCTCACCGCCGCCGGCGCCAGTTGCGGGACGCTGGAGGAGACCAGGTGCACGATGCCGGCCACCTGGGCGGGTTCCAGGCCGCGGCCCGGCTGCAGGTTGAGCAGCACCGAGGCGGAGGGCTTCATCTCGTCGCGCAGGAAGGCGGTCTGCTTGGGGATGGCCAGGTGCACCCGGGCGCCCTGGACGGCCGAGATGGTGGCGATGGTCCGGGAAAGCTCGCCTTCGAGTGCCCTCTGGTAATTGACCTGCTCGAGGAACTGGCTGGCCCCGAGCTTCTGGGTCTCCATTACCTCGAAGCCCACGAAGCCGCCCTTGGGCAGTCCCTGGGAGGCCAGGCGCAGCCGGATGTCGTGCACCTGGGTGGCGGGCACGAGGATGGCGCCGCCGCCCTCGGAAAGCTTGTAGGGGATGTTCTGCTGCTGGAGCGCGCCGACGATCTGGCCGCCGTCCCGCTCCGAGAGGTTCGAGAAGAGGATGCCGTAACTCGGCGTGCGGACCCAAAGCCAGGCGGCGGCGAGCAGCGCGACGGCCAGGGCGACCGCCACCATGGCCCCCACCTTCTGCTTCGTGGTCAGGCGGTTCAGCGCCTCGAAGGAGAAGGGGAATGCCTGGGCTGCCGCTTCCGCCATCGCTTTAACTGCCTCCTCTTTCCGCTTGATTTATCGGGAATTCCGCCTGCGCCGCATTGTGCACGGCGCAAGCAAGGGGGGTGCCCGGGAGAAGCGGCAATTTTTGCCGCCATTTCGGAGCCCCCGGGGCCCGTGGTTTTCTTGTCTCCCCCGGGGGATTCTGCCATCATCGGCCGCATGGTCTCCCAGCAAAACCCGGCCGTTCCGGCCCCGTCCGCAGGGCCTTCGGCCGGCGAATCGGAGCGGCTCGCCGAAGCCTTCCGCATCTTCAACCAGGCTTCCGAGGAACTTGCCACCGCCTACACCCAGCTCCAGGGGCAGGTGGCGGCCCTGACGGAGGAACTGGCCGCCGCCAACGGCGCCCTGCGCCAGCAGTATCAGGAAAAGGCGGCCCTGACCGAGCGCCTGAGCCTGCTGCTCGACGCCCTGCCCGCCGGCGTGGTGGTCCTCGACGGCGCCGATAGGGTCCTCCAGGCCAATCCGGCCGCCGGAGCCCTGCTCGGGGCCGATCCCGCCGGAGGCGACTGGAAAGTTCTGTCCGCCGCCCTCTCGACCGCCGATGGTCCTGACGAGGTCTTCACGGGCGCGGGCCGGCGGCTGGCCATGACGGTCAGCGCCCTGGATTCCGCCGGCGGCCGCATCGTGCTGCTCCACGACATCACGGAGGCCCAGCGCCTGAAGGCCCAGGCCGAGCGCAACGAACGCCTGGCGGCCATGGGAGAAATGGCCGCCCAGCTCGCCCACCAGCTGCGCACGCCGCTGGCTGCCGCGCTGCTCTACGCGGGCAACCTGGAAAACCCGGACCTGCCGGCGGCTTCCCGGACCGCCATCGCGGGAAAGACGGTGGAGCGGCTGAAACACCTGGAGCGGCTGATCCGCGACATGCTGCTCTTCGCGCGGGGCGAGGTCCTCGGGCGGGAACCCATCGACGCGGCGGACCTGCTCCGGGAGCTCGGCCACACGCTGGAGCCCCTGTGCCGGGCCCGTGGTGTCTCCTTCGGCCTGTCCGCCGGCGAGCCGGGTTTCGTCTTCACGGGCAACCGCAAGGCCCTGGCCGGCGCCCTGACCAACCTGCTGGAGAATGCCCTGCAGGCGGTGGATGCCGGCGGACGGGTCGAGTTGTCCGTCCGCGCCGGGCCCGGGGTCGCGGAGTTCGTCGTCGCCGACACCGGCCGCGGCCTAGACCCGGCCGCCGTGGCCCGGCTGTTCGAGCCTTTCTTCACCACCCGCGCCGAGGGGACGGGCCTGGGCCTGGCCATCGCCCGGGGCGTCGCCCGGGCCCATGGCGGCGACATCCGCGCCGAATCCGCACCCGGGGTCGGGACCACCTTCACCCTGACCGTGGCCCGGGACGAGGAGGCCTGCGCAGCATGAGCGCACCGAACGGCCGCCCGGAGGGGCGCGAGGAAGGATGTGGAGCCGCGCAGCGGCGAACCGCCGTCACCCCCTCCCGGGAGGGGGTGACGGGGAGGGGGTGTCCGTGACCGGAGAAACGCGCAGCATCCTCGTCGTCGAGGACGACGACGCGCTGCGGGATGCGCTGCTGATCACCCTGGAGGCGGCCGGGCACCGGGCCGCCGGGGCGGCCGGCGGGCCCGAAGCCCTGGCGCTCCTGGGCCGCCAGGAGTTCCAGATGGTGATCTCGGACCTGCGCATGTCCCCCATGGACGGGCTGGAACTGCTGGCTGCCATCCGGGCCCGGTGGGCCGGCCTGCCGGTGTTGCTGATGACGGCCTTCGGAGACGTGGACAAGGCCGTGGCGGCCATGCGCGGCGGCGCCTGCGATTTCATGCCGAAGCCCTTCGAGCCGAAGGACCTGCTCGCCCAGATCGAGCGCTACGCGGTGGCGCCGCCGGGCGAGGGGCTCGTGGCCGAGGACTCGCGCACCCGGGAGATCCTGCTCCTGGCGGCGCGGGTCGCCAGGACCGACGCGACGGTGCTGCTCACCGGCGAGTCCGGCACCGGCAAGGAGGTGTTCGCCCGCTACATCCACCTGCAATCGCCGCGTGCCCGCGCCCCCTTCGTCGCCATCAACTGCGCCGCCATTCCGGAAAACCTGCTGGAGGCCACGCTGTTCGGCCATGAGCGGGGGGCGTTCACGGGGGCCCAGGCCGCCCAGGCGGGCAAGTTCGAGCAGGCCCACGGCGGCACGCTGCTCCTGGACGAGATTTCCGAGATGCCCCTGGGGCTCCAGGCCAAGCTGCTGCGGGTGCTCCAGGAGCGGGAGGTGGAGCGGGTCGGCGGCCGGCGGCCACTCCCCGTGGATATCCGCGTGGTCGCCACGTCGAACCGGGACATGGCGGCCGAGGTGGCCCGCGGACGTTTCCGCGAGGACCTGTTCTACCGGCTCAACGTCTTTCCGTTGCGCATCCCGCCCTTGCACGAGCGTCCGGGCGACCTGCTGCCCCTGGCCCGGCACTTTCTCGCGGCGCAGGGGGCCCGGATGGGCCGTCATCCGCGCCTGACCCCCGCCGCCGAGGAAAAAATTGCCGCCCACCGCTGGCCGGGCAACGTCCGGGAGTTGGAGAACGCGATGCAGCGCGCCCTGATCCTCGCGCCCGGGGAGGTGGTGGAGGCGGGACACCTGCTGCTGGAAGGCAGCCTGTCCGCCGTACCCCCAGCCATGCCACCGGCGTCGCCGGGGCCCGCGCCGGGCATTCCCGCCGGCCGGGACGCCTTCGCGGCCGCCGCGCAGGCCGAGGCGGGGCCCGCCAACATGAAGGACCTGGAGCGGCAGCACATCCTGGAAACCCTGGCCCGCGTGGGCGGCTCGCGGAAGAAGGCCGTCGAGGCCCTCGGGATATCGGAGCGGGCGCTGCGCTACAAGCTCAAGCAATACAAGGAAGAGGGCTTCCTGGACCAGGACGCCTGACGGGGCCGCGCCTCCGCCCGGGTCCGGGCGCCGGCCGGCCTTGTGATGGCATGCCGATTGCTCCTACAATCACCGGACCCGTTGACCGGCAAAGCTTGCCCCCATGGCCATCGATACCCGAAATCTCGACGTGATGCTCTCCCAGTTGCGCGCGGCGGCGACCGTCGCCCAGGGCAAGCCGGCCGCCGACACCGGCACCGTCGCGCCCGGGGCCGATTTCGCCCAGGTGCTGCAGAACACCATCGAGCAGGTGAATCAGGCCCAGCAGGACGCCCAGAAGATGGCGGAGGATTTCGCCAGCGGCAAGGAGAACGTCAATCTCCAGGACGTGATGATCAACCTGCAGAAGGCGAACCTTTCGTTCCAGCAGATGGTCCAGGTGCGCAACAAGCTGGTGTCGGCCTACCACGACATCATCAACATGCAGGTTTGACCGGCGGGTCCCGACCGGCCCGTTGCCGCCGACTCGCATTCCGTGATTCCCCGATGATCACCCGCTGCCTCGCCCTCGCGGCCTCCCTCCTGCTTGCGCTGCCGGCCTGGTCGCAGGGCGTCGACGTGGGCAAGCCCTCGGCGGTGCGGGGCCTGGTGCCTGCCGGCCAGCTGGAGAAGCGGGCCGAGGTGGAATACGAGCAACTGAAGCGCGAGGCGGCCGGCCAGCGGGCCCTGGGGCCCGACGAGCACCCCCAGGTGCAACGGCTGCGCGCCATCGCGAACCGCATCCTGCCCTTCACGGCGCGCTGGAATCCGCGGGCGGCCCAGTGGCGCTGGGAAGTGAACCTGATCGGCTCGAAGCAGATCAACGCCTTCTGCATGCCCGGCGGAAAGATCGCCTTCTACGTGGGCATCCTCGATACCCTGAAGCTCACCGATGACGAGGTGGCCATGGTCATGGGCCACGAGATCGCCCACGCGCTGCGCGAGCACGCGCGGGAGCGGGTCGCCAAGAGCCAGCTCACCCAGTTGGGCGCCAGCCTGCTGGGCCAGTACATCGGCGGCGGCAAGTATGCCGACGCCTTCGCCGTGGGCGGCAATCTGCTGACCCTGAAATTCTCCCGGGACGACGAGACCGAGGCGGACGTGGTGGGACTCGATCTGGCCGCCCGGGCGGGCTTCGACCCGCGGGCGGGCATCACCCTCTGGCAAAAGATGTCCGCCGCCAACCGCGGCGCGCCGCCCCAGTGGCTGTCGACCCATCCGTCGGGCGGCAACCGGATCCAGGAGATCGAGAAGCACCTGCCGGAAGTGCTGCCCCTGTACGAGGCCGCGCGCGCGGGCAGGCCGCGCGGCTGAGGGTCCGTCA
This sequence comes from Rhodocyclaceae bacterium, assembly GCA_016791145.1. Taxonomy (GTDB): domain Bacteria; phylum Pseudomonadota; class Gammaproteobacteria; order Burkholderiales; family Rhodocyclaceae; genus JAEUNJ01. The sequence goes on from JAEUNJ010000071.1 coordinate 13,367, forward strand.
GGCGAGGCCGGATTCCCGGGCCTTGCGTTCCCGCTCCACCTTGAGGATGTAGCGCTGCACCAGGGTCAGCATCGGACCTGGCAGGCGCTCGAACTGGCATCCCGATCGCATCACCTGGACGCCGTTCTTCAGGGTGACCTCGAACAGGTTCATCACCCGCAGGTCCACGGCCAGGGTGCCCACCTCCGGCAGATCGATGCGGCAGCCCCGGAACACCGTACCGGGGGCGAAGTCGAGCCCGTCCGGAGGCACCACGACGGCCAGGCCGCCACCGCTGATGTCGAGGACCGTCGCCACCATGCTCGGCGCCCCGCCCGGCATGGGGATGTGGCAGCGCAGGGGGCGGGCCGCCGGCGTCACCAGGCGGAAGTACTCGCGCCGCTGCAGGCGCAACATGCGCTCCGGGATGTCCGCCCGGAAGGCGGTGCGGCCCTGCAGGGTCACGTTGTCGAGGCGGCGCAGCGCGAACTGGATCTTGACCTTGTCGTGGTGGGTGACGCAGACGATCCGGTCCGCGGCGAGCAGGCGCCGGTTGGTCTCCGGGTCCTTGCCCACGTCCAGGTGGAGCTGCCGGTCGTCCACGGCCAGCAGCGTGGTCAGCAGGAATTCGTTGGCCTGTCCGTAGTGGGCCGCCACCAGGGCGTGTTCCGCGGCGACGGCCTTCAGGTGATAGACGATCTCGCCCCTGGCCCGCAGCAGGAAGGGATTGTCGTCGCCCGCCTGCAGGAGTTCGAACTTGAGGGGCGTCGGGTCTTGGGCAGCGGGCTCCATGGGCTCGGGGAACGGGCGGCGGGGCTGGGTGGAACACAGGATTCTAGCCCACCGGGCCCCGCGCCTTGGCGCCGAACAGCGCCCCTTTCCCGCCAGCGCCGCGCGCCGCTCCGTCAGGGCTTCAGGCCCTCCGGAACGCGGTTCTCCACGCGGTAGAGCCAGGCGAGGAGTTCGGCCACCGCCACGTAGAGCTGGGGCGGGATGTGGGCGTCCAGATCCACCTGCACCAGCAGCGACACGAGCTCCCGGGATTCGTGCACGTATACCCCGTGTTCGCGGGCCCGGCGCACGATCTCCTCGGCGATCAGCCCCCGGCCCCGGGCAACGACCTTCGGGGCCGCATCCCCGGGAGCGTAGGCGAGGGCGACGGCCAGGCTGCGGGGGTCGGGGGTGCCGTCAGCCGGGTTCATTCTCGTGCTGGACCAGGACGCCGGGCGCCGGAAGGCCCGCCGCCTCCATGGCACGGGCCAGGTCGGGGGCATCCCTGCGCAGGTCGGCCGCGCTGGCGCCGTAGGGTGTGGCCACGACCACCGCGAGTCCTCCGGCCGTCAGGCGCAGGGTGGCATCCACGATGCCGAGCCGGGGAAACTCCAGGTGCAGGCGGGTGGACCAGGTTTCCGCTTCCGACGCCTCGCCGGCATTTCCGCCGTCTCCGCGCACCATCTCCCATGCCATCTCCTGGCCCGGCCAGACCTCCCCGTGCCAGAGCAGCCGCTGGGTGGCCAGGGCGTCGAGTTGCTGCTGGACCAGGGGTTTCAGGTCCTCCGGGATCGCCGCCAGCGCGGCCTGGGCGGCCCTGTCGGCGCCTTCGGTCCGGGCGGCGGGGCCCTCCGCCTCCGGCATCGCCGCCGGCACGGCGCGGGCCGGGGATTCGGGACCGGCCACCTGGCCTGCCGGGGCCGCGGGAGTGTCGGCCGGCCGCCCGCCGACGAGGGGGGAGTGGCGTCCCTGGGGCTCGTCCAGCAGCCGGGTGGTCGGCAGCGAGCCGTCGAGCCAGCGCGCCTGGTGGGCCTCGTAGAACAGCCCGCTGCGCGCCACGGCGCCGGCCAGGGCGGGCGCGAGTTGCGCCGCCGCCGCCTGGGTGGCCGGCCCCTGGGGCACCAGCGCCTGCCCCCGGTTCAGGGCGGCCGCCGGGGGCGGCTCCCCTTCCGCCGGCAGCAACTGGGCGATCAGCCGCCCGGCGGCGCTCAGGGTGGCGTGGGGATAGGGAGCGGCGGCGCCGGCCGCCGTGGTGCCCTCGGCCAGGCGGGCGAGGAGCAGGCGGGGTGTCCGGTCCACCAGGACGAGCTCCAGCGTATCGCCGGGTTCGGCGCCCTCGGGCAGCGACAGGGTGACGGCCTTCCCGGCCACCAGGGCCCGGTAGGTGTTTTCGGGAAGGATCTCCTGGATGCGGGCCGTGAAGGCCTGCCCGGGCACCAGTTCGGGCAGGTCCGCCGGGATGCCGGCGGCGGGCGCGAGCGGCTGCAGGGGCCCGTCGGCGGGGGTGCGCAGCCGCAGGCCGATGTCGGGCGGGATCAGCGCCAAGGCTCAACTCCCATCGGCCGCCGTTGTACGCCGTCCGGGAAAGCCCCGGCGGGGGCGATCAGCCGCCGATGCCGCCCGCGGGGGGGGCGCCGGCCCCGTAGGCCAGTTCCACCTGCCGCCGCCGGGCGTTGCCGCCCAGGAACTGGCGCACCTTCTCCATCCAGGGCTCCGTGTGGCGGCGGATCTCGGCGTCGTCCTCCAGGATGCGCTGGATGAGACGGGCCTTCTGTTCCTGTTCGGCCGGCGGGACGATGTCCCTGCCGGCCGCCGCATCCTCGGCGATCAGGGTGTCGCGCAGGGCGGCGACGGACTTCTCCAGGCGGATCAGCCGGTCCCAATCCCCTTGGCGGGCCGCCTCGACCATCTCGGCCGAGAGGGCGCTCATCTGCTGGTAAACGGCAAGCTGGGAGGGCATCCACAGCATGTTAAGGGTCAGGCCGCGGCCGGGGTGCCGGAAAGAACGGCCGGATCACGCGCTATTTCCTCCCACGCCCCCTTGATCTCGTGGAGCAGGGCGGCGACCTCCCGGAGGGCGGCCTCGTTGTTGTGCAGGTTGGCGAAGAGCAGCCGGGCGCACATGTAGTCGTAGAGGGCCCCGAGGCGGCCGGCCAGCTCGCCCCCCGTCTGGAAATCGAGGCTGGCCTTCAGCCCGCTGTCGATGATCTCGATCGCCTTGGAGATGGACCGGCCCTTCTCCGGAACCTGCCCGTCCCGCATCTGCACGGTGGCCGAGGAAATGGACAGCAGCGCGCCGTCGAAGAGCATCAGGATCAGCTTGTGGGGATCGGCGGCGATGACCCCCGTCTCGATGCCCACCTTGGCATAGGCGGCGCTGGGGCTGGTGCTCAGGGAGTTGAACATGGGGGTCTCCGCGTCAAGAACTCGAGGAAGTGCTGCTGGTGATGGCCGCCAGTTGCTGCGTCAGGTAGGCGCTGGTGGACTTCATGCTGGCGACCAGGCTGTCCAGGGCCGTGAATTGGGCCCGGTAGCGGGCCTCGACCTGGGTCAGCCGGTCGGCGAGGCGTTGCCGCTGCTTGTCGATGTCGGTGACGGTGCGGTTCAGGCCGTCGGTGCCGGCGGCGATGACGCCGGTGCTGCCCGTCATGGCGGTGGTGGCCGCGGTCAGGGCCTTGCCGAATCCGGCGGCCAGCGCCATGACCCCGTCGGGGTCGTCGGCCAGGGCTGCCTGGAGTTTCGACGAGTCGAGCAGCAGGGTGCCGTTGCGCTGGACCCCCACGCCGATGCTGGACAGGGTCCGGTAATCGCCGGTGGCGCCCGCCGGGGTCGAAAAGACAAGGCTGCGGAGCTGGCTCTGCACCACGCGCAGCGTGGCGTTGCCGTTCAGGGTGCCGGCCTCCTTCGTCTCGGCGTTGTAGCCGCCGAGCTGGGAGATGGTGTTGACCGCCTCGTTGTAGGCCTTGACGAAGGCGGTCATTCCGGAGGTGATGCCGCCGGTGCTGTCCTTGCTGACCGTCAGGGTGGTGGCGCTGGTGGTCTGTTTCAGCAGGTTGATGGTCACCCCGTCGAGGGCCTCGGTGACCGTGTTCGAACTGCTGGTGATGGCGATTCCGTTCAGCTTCAGTGCCGCGTCGCTGGCCGCCTGGCCGCCGTCCGCCGGGGCCTGGGAAAGGGTGCCCGTCGCCGCCACCGGGTCGAAATCGAAGCCCGTCAGGCCGGACAGGCGCATCTGGTGGCCGGTCCCCGAGTCCTTGGCGGTGAGGACCAGCCGCGCGCCGCCCGTGCCGGTGACGATGGTGGCGGTGATCCCGGCGCCCGCGGCGTTGATGGCATCCCGCAGCCCGGCCAGCGTGTTGTTGCCCGAATCGATGGTGACGCTCACCGCCTCGGTGCCGCTGGCCCGGGTGAAGGTCGGCCCCGACACGGAGCCCAGTTCGATGACCAGCGTTCCGGTGGCGATGGCGCTGCCGCTGCTCGTGTAGGCGCCGCTCGGCGAAACCAGGCGGTGGTTCTGCGCCAGGGTCGTCACTTCCAGGGAATAGGTGCCGGGCACGGCCGAGGTGGTGGCGCCGGCCGTGGCGTAGGTCGTGTCGGCCACGGTGGCCTTGGCGGTGGAGAACTTGGCCGCGGCGGTCTGGCCGGTGGCGGGGGTCAGGCCCGATGCGGCGCTCTGCAAGGTCGAAATCGCCGATTTCAGGGAGCCCAGGGCTGAAATCCTGGCCTGGACCCGGGCCTCCTTGGTGTTCAGGTCGACCAGAGGCTGCTGTTCCACCTGCATCAGCTTGGTGACGAGGCTTTCCAGGTCGAGTCCGGATCCGGTGCCGAGGGAGGAAATGGTGGCCATTCGTTTGTCTGGTCGGTCAGGCGTGGAGCCGCCCGTGGGGAAGTTTACGGCGGCGTCCGGCAAATATGAAGGGCGGTCCGTCCCCGGGTCGGAAACCGGTGGTTTCACGCTCAATTCGGGGCGATGCCCGCCGTTATCCCCGAAACGGGCAGCCGTGGCCTGCGCTCGCCCGCGCGCCGGAGGACGGGAAGCATGGAATCGTCCCCGGAATGCGGTCTATTCCCGGGCTTGGGGCCGGGGAATTGTGACAGAATCGCCGGATTCGGCCTGGCGGGAGTTCCTCCCGGCGGAATCCGCTGACAAGGGCCGTGCAAGAGGAGTTGGCGATGACCATCTACACCGTTTCCGGCGGCATGACCATCCTGGGGTCCGACAGCGTCCAGGGATCCGCCGCCACCAGCGACACCGTCACCCTCCTGTTCTCGGGCGGATCCATATCCGTCTCGGCCGTCGAGTCCGTGGTCGGCACTGCCGGCACGGCCGACGTGGCCTACCTGCTGGGCAGCGGCAGCGCCTCCGACCTGTCCGTCACGGCCATCGAAACGGTCATGGGCCGGGCCGGCGACACGGACGTCGTCACCCTGATCGGCGGCTACGGCACCCTGAAGGTCAGCCAGGTGGAGACCGTCATCGGCACCACCGGCAGCGGCGAAGTCGTCGCGATGCTTTCCGCCGGCGGCCTCACCGTCTCCGACATCGAGTCCGTCCAGGGCACCGCCGGCACCGACACGGTAACCCAGCTTGCCGCGGGCGCCCTTTCCATCTCGGGCGTGGAGACGGTCATCGGCGCCACCGGCACCGACACGGTCACCTGGGCCGGCGGCGGCACGCTGCGCGTCTCCAGCATCGAGGAAATCATCGGCAGCGGCGCCACCGACGTGGTGGCCCAGTTGGCCACCGAGGACATCTCCGTCAGCGCCATCGAGACCGTGATCGGCTCGGCGGGCACGGACACCCTCACCTTCATCGCGGCGACGGCGACGACCCTCGCCGTTTCACGCGTGGAAACGGTGGTCGGCACGGCCAACGCCGGGGATACCGTGCGCCTGCTCTCCGCCCAGACCCTGGCGGCGAGCGCCCTCGAGACCGTGATCGGCGGCACCTCGGGCACCGACATCGTGCAACTGATCGGCCTGGACGAGACCCTCGCCGTGTCGGCCATCGAGTCCGTGGCGGGAACGACCGGCACCGGCGACGTGCTGAACCTGCTGGGTGCGGGCACGCTGACCGTGTCCGACGTGGAATCCGTCCTCGGGTCCGGGGGCACCGACGTCCTCGTCCTCGCGGGCCAGCCGGCCGTGCTGGTCTCCGGCGTGGAGACGGTGGTGGGCACGGCCGGCAGCACCGATGCCGTCACCCTGCTTTCCAATGCCTCCGTCGCCTTGTCGGCGGTCGAGACCATCACCGGCGTGGCGGGCAGCCTGGACGTGGTCACGCTGCTGGGCAGCGGCACGATCGGCATCTCCGTGTCGGCGATCGGCACGGTGCTCGGTTCCGCGGCCGCCACGGAAGTCGTCCGCCTGATCGACGCCGGCGACACCCTGGCCGTAAGCCAGGTCAACACGGTCCTCGGCACCACGGGCAGCGGCGACGTGGTGAAGATGATGGCGGCGGGCAGCCTGGCCGCCAGCGAGGTCGAGACGGTGGTCGGCACCTCCCTGACGGATACCGTGACCCTCCTGTCGGCCGGTTCGCCCACTGCGCTCAGTGCCGTGGAGACGGTCATCGGCACCGGCGGCACCGACGGCGTCCAGCTCATCTCCGCCCTCGGCGCGCCCCTGGGCGTGAGCGCCGTGGCCACCGTGGTCGGCACCACCGGCAATACCGATGCCGCGCGCCTGCTCGGTTCCGGCACGGTCTCGGTCTCGGCGGTCGAATCCGTTCTCGGCAACGCCGGTTCCGGCGACAACATCGAACTGCTCGGCGCCACCGCGATCAGCGTCAGCGCCGTCGACTCCGTCCTCGGCAACACCGCCAGCGCGGAGGTCGTCGTCCTGCTCGGCGCCGACACGGTCCGGATCTCCATGGTCGAGTCCGTGCGCGGCACCTCCGGCAACGACACGGTCATCCTCCTCGGGGACGAGGTCCCGGTCCTGGTGTCCCTGGTGGACAGCGTCGTCGGGTCCGCGGGCACCGACACGGTGACCCTGTCGGGGATCAGTTCCATCTCCGTTTCCGCCGTCGAGTCCGTCGTCGGCACCGCCGTCCAGGACACCGTGAAGCTGCTCGCCTCGGGGTCCCTGGGGGTATCCAACGTGGACGTGGTGATCGGCACCGGTGGCGTCGATGCGGTGACCATCCTCGGCGCCGGGCTTCCGGTCAGTGTCAGCGCCATCGAGAGCGTGGTCGGCACGACGGCCTCCAACGAGGTGGTGAAGCTGATCGCCGCGACCGCCATCTCGGTCAGCGCCATCGAGCAGGTGCAAGGCACCGCCGGCGCCGGCGACTCCGTGGCCATGATCGGTGGGACGGCCGTGTCCGTCTCGGTGACCAACGTTGAGTTCGTCCTCGGCACCACGGCCAGCGGCGACGTGGTCGCCATGGTCGGTCCCGGCACCCTCTCCGTTTCCGCGGTCGAGACCGTCATCGGCTCGGCCAGCGCCGACGTCGTCAACATGTCGAACGACGGCGCGGGGCTCACCGTCAGCGGCGTCGAGACCGTGGCCGGCACGGCCGGCACCGACAGCGTCGATATCCTCACCGGCGGTTCCCTGTCCGTCAGCGGGGTCGAGGTGGTCACGGGCACCACCACGTCCACCGAGATCGTCTCGCTGCTCGTGGCGACCACCCTGTCGGCCAGCAACGTGGAGACGGTGGTCGGCTCCACGGGCACCGACGTGGTGCTCCAGATGGGCACCGGCAACCTGGCGGTGACGGCCGTCGAGACGGTGGTCGGGACGACGGGTTCGGCCGACATCGTCACGCTGATCGGCGGCAGCCTCAAGGCCTCCGACGTGGAAACCCTGATCGGCGGCGGCGCCGCCGATTCCGTGACCCTCCTCGGGTCCGGCCTCCAGGTCTACGTGGCCGACCTGGACACCGTCATCGGCACCAGCGGGACCGACACGATGACGCTGCTGAGCAGCACCCCGGTCTCCGTCAGCAGCATCGAGTCCGTGGTCGGCGGCGCCGGCCTGGACGGCGTCACCCTGATCGGTGGCGGGACGCTCGTCGTCTCGGCCGTCGATAGCGTCGTCGGCACCACCGGGGCCACGGACGTGGTCGCCATCATCGACTCGGGGGCCGCCAACACCCTGTCCGTCAGCAACGTGGATACCGTGCTCGGCTCCACGGGCACGGACGTGGTGATCCAGATGGGGGCGGGCACCCTGTCGGTCAGCGCCGTCGAGAGCGCCGTCGGCACCAGCGGGACCGCCGACATCCTGCGGCTCGTCACGGCCGGCGACCATGTCTCGGTGAGCGCCATCGACACCGTCGTCGGCACCGGCGCCGGGGGCAGCGATGCCATCACCCTGCTCGCCACGGACAGCGTCGCCGTGTCCGCCCTGGACAGCGTCGTCGGCTCCGGCGGTGGCGACACGGTGCGCATCCTCGGGGGCGGCACCGTCTCCGTGGACCAGGTCGCCACGGTCCTCGGCAGCACCGGCTCGGCCGATGTCGCCGCGATGATCTCCGCCGCCCAGTTGTCGGTATCGAACGTGGATTCGGTGATCGGCACCACGGGGAGCACCGACCTGGTCAGGATGCTGGGCTCCGGCACCCTTTCCGTGAGCGCGGTGGACACCGTCGTCGGTTCCGCCTCGGCCGACGCCCTGCAACTCCTCGGCAGCGGCGGCGAGACCGTCGCCGTCAGCGCCATCGAGACGGTGCGCGGCACCGGCGGCACCGACGCGGCGACCCTGCTCGTCAGCGGCGCCCTGGCGGTGTCGGGCATGGAGACGGTGGTCGGCAATACGGGCACCGATACGGTCACGCTGCTGTCCGGCGGCGCCGTCGCCCTGTCCGCCGTGGAATCGGCCGTGGGCACCGGCGGCAGCACGGATGCGGTGACCATCCTGGCCACCGGCACCAACACCCTCTCCGTGTCGGCCATCGAGAGCGTCACGGGCACCACCGACCAGACGGACGTCGTCCGCCTGCTGCAGGGCGGCAGCCTCAGCGTCACCGCCGTGGATACGGTGATCGGTTCCATCGGCGGCGCCGACAGCGTCCGCCTGCTCGGCGCCGACACCCTGCGCGTGTCGGCCATCGAGACGGCCGTGGGCACGGCCGGCGGATCCGACACCCTCCACCTGCTCAACTCGGGCGTTTCCGTCTCCGCCTTCGAAACCGTGGTGGGCACCGGGGGCAACGACACGGTGACCATGCTCGACGCGGCCCTGGCCATCACCGCGGTGGAGACGGTCGTGGGCACGACGGGCACCGCCGACTCCCTGTCCATGCTCGCATCGGGCACGGTGGCCGTCTCCGGCGTGGAGGTGGTCGTGGGCCTCACCGGCGCCGGCGATGCGGTCCGGATGCTCGGCGGCGGCACCCTGTCGGTGAGCGAGATCGAGACGGCGATCGGGACCACCGGCGCCGCCGATGTCCTCCAGCTGCTCGGCGCCGCCCCGGCGGTGAGCGCCAGCGCCATCGAGACGGTGATCGGCACCACCGGCACGGCCGACGCCGTCAAGATGATCGCCGGCGGCACCCTCTACGTCTCCGCCGTGGACACGGTCACCGGGACCCTCAACACGGACGACACGCTGCGCATCATTGCCGGCGCCGCGTCCACCATTTCCATCAGCGGCATCGAGTCGGTGATCGGCACGGCGGCCAACGCCGAAACCCTGGAAATCATCGCCGGCGCCGACCTGGCGGTCAGCCAGGTCGACACCGTCGTCGGCACCACCGGCACGGCCGAGACCCTGTCCCTGCTGGCCGCGGGCGCGATCGCGGTCAGCAACGTGGATATCGTGAAGGGTTTCGCGGGCAGCGGCACCGACACCGTCACCATGCTCGGCGCCGGCACGCTGAGCGAGAGCAACGTCGAGATCGTCATCGGGACCACCGGCGCGGCGGACGTGCTGCGGGTGCTGGGCTCCGGGGCCACCGCGGTGTCCGTGTCGGCCGTCGAGACCGTGGCCGGCACGGCCGGCGGTTCCGATGCCGTGCGCATGCTCGGTGATCCGGCCCTGGCCGTCAGCGGGGTCGAGACCGTCGTCGGCACCGGTGCGTCCACCGATACCGTCACGATGCTCGTCGCCGGAAACCTCTCCGTGTCCGCGGTGGAAACCGTGGTCGGCTCGGGCGCCAGCAACGATGCCGTGCGCCTGCTCGATGCCGGCACCCTGGTCGTCTCCGCCGTCGAGAGCGCCACCGGCACCACCGGTTCGGCCGACGTCCTGCGCCTGCTCGGCGTCGACGTGACGGTTTCGGTCAGCGCCATCGAGACCGTCATCGGCACGACGGGAACCGCCGACACCCTGAACCTCTCCGGCGCCGTCGCCGTCTCGGCCTTCGAGACCCTGGTCGGCTCCGGCGCCACCGATACGGCGACGCTGCTCGCCAACGGCGATGCCGTCGTCTCGGGCGTCGAAATCCTGGTCGGCGCGACCGGCGGCAGCGACACGGTAACCCTGCTCGTCGAATCCGCCATCTCCGTCAGCAACATCGAGACCGTCCTGGGCACGGGCAGCAACAGCGACTCGGTGCGCATCCTGAGCGCCGCCGCCGCCGACCTCGCCGTGTCGGACGTGGATACGGTCATCGGCAGCGCGCAGACCGACACCGTGACCCTGCTCAACACGGGCACGCTGAGCGTTTCCGGCGTCGAGAGCGTGATCGGCACCACCGGCACGGGCGATGCGGTGCGCATCCTGGGCAGCGGCACGGTGGCCCTGTCGGCCGTCGAAACCGTCATCGGCACCACGGCCACCGGCGAGGTGGCGCGCATGATCGGCTCCGGCAGCCTCTCGGTCTCGGCCATCGAGACCGTCGTCGGCAGCACCGGCACCGACACCGTGGTCCTGCTCTCCGGGGCCAGCGTCGCCGTCTCCTCGGTGGAGACGGTGGCCGGCACCGCGGGTTCGGAAACCGTCTACCTGCTCCAGTCCGGAAGCCTGGCCGTCACCGACGTGGAAACGGTGGTGGGCACCACCGGCAGCGGCGATGCCGTCCTCTACCTGGGCGCGACGACCATCGGCATCAGCGCCGTCGAAACCGCCATCGGATCGGGTGCCGGCACCGACATCCTGCGCCTGGTGGGCGCCAATGCCCTGGCGGTGTCGGTCTCGGCGATCCAGAGCGTCCTCGGCTCCTCGGGGACCGACATCGTTGCCCTGGTCGGCGGCGCGGACGTGTCCGTGGCCGGACTGGAAACCCTGATCGGCGGCGCCGCCACGGACGTGGCCACGCTGCTGGCCGCCGGCAACCTGAAGGTGAGCGCCCTGGAGACCGTCATCGGCTCCACGGCCTCGACCGACGTGCTGCAACTGCTCGGCGCGGGCAACCTGGCCATCTCGGCCATCGAGACCGTCCTCGGCTCAGGCGCCACCGATGCGCTGACGCTGCTCGGCGGTACCGCGCTGCTCGTCTCCGGCGTCGACTCGGTGATCGGGTCGGCGGCCGCCGAGAACCTGACGCTGCTCAATGCCGACGCGGTGTCCGTATCGGCCATCGACACCGTCAGCGGATCCGCCGGCACGGACACGGTCAGCCTGCTGGCCGCGGAAACCGTGGCCGTGCGCAACGTCGAGACGGTCGTCGGCCTGACCTCCGGCGGCGAAGTGGTCCGCATGATCCTGGGCGGCACCCTCGCCGCCTCGGCCATCGAATCCGTGGCCGGCTCCACCGGCACCGCCGACGTGCTGCGCCTGCTCGCGTCGGGCGAGACGACGACGGTGAGCGGCATCGAGACCGTCATCGGCTCCGCCGGCACCGAATCGGTGGCGCTGGCCGCCGCCGGCGCCCTGCTGGTGAGCGCGGTGGACAGCGTCGTGGGCACCGCCGGCACCGACCGGGTGATCCTGATCGGCGCCTCCGCCTTCTCGGTGAGCGCCGTCGAGACCGTCACGGGTTCCGCGGGTACCGACAGCGTCGTGATGATCGAGGCCGGCACGCTCCACGTCCTGGGCGTCGAATCGGTGACCGGTACCGCCGCCACCGCCACCGACGACGTGCTCCGGCTGCTGGCCGGGGCGACCGTGGATGTCTCCGCCATCGAAACCGTCGTCGGCTTCGCCTCCAGCGCGACCGACGTGGTGCGCCTGCTGGCGGCCGGCACCATCGCCGTCTCCAACGTCGACACCGTCGCCGGTTCCACCGGCACGGACACCGCGACGCTGCTGGGCGGCGGCGCCTTCAAGGTGTCCGCCGTCGAATCCGTCGTCGGCTCCGGGGCCGCCGACAACCTGACCCTGCTGGGCAGCGGTGGAACGGTGGCCGTCAGCGCCGTGGATACCGTCACCGGCACCGCCGGCGCCGACCGCCTGGACCTGCTGGGCGCCGGGACCCAGCACATCGTCGCCGTGGAGACCGTGGTCGGCACGACCGGCGGCACCGAGATCCTGCGCATCCTGGACACGACGCCGGTCGCCGTCTCCGAGATCGAATCCGTGCTCGGCAATGCCGGCGCCGAATCCGTGCGCCTGCTCGCCGCGGGCAGCGTCGGCGTCTCGGCCGTGGATACCGTCACCGGCACCACGGGCACCGATACCGTGAACCTGCTCGGCCCCGGCTCCCTGGCCGTCTCGGCGGTGGAATCCATCGTCGGCACCGCGGCCGGCGGCGAGATCCTGACGCTGCTGGCCAGCCCGCCGGTCTATTCGATCAGCGCCATCGACACGGTGGTGGGCACCGCGTCGACCATCGACAAGATCCAGCTCATCGGCGGCACCACGGTGGCCGTCAGTTCGGTCGAGACCGTCATCGGCGGCACCGGCAGCGGCGACAGCGTGCGCATGATGCTGGCCGGCAGCCTGCTGGTCAGCCAGATCGACACCGTCATCGGCTCGACCGGCAACGACGTGCTGACCATCGTCGATCCGGGTACCGTGGCCGTCAGCGTCGTGGAGACAGTGGTGGGCACCACCGGGTCCGGCGATGCCCTGCGGATCCTCGGCGGCGGTACCCTTTCCGTATCGGCCATCGAGAGCGTCCTGGGCGGCACCGCGACCAACGACATCGTCGTGCTGCGCGGCGCCACGGCGGTCAGCGTCTCCGCCGTCGAGGCCGTCACCGGCGGCACCGGTACCGGCGACGTGCTCACGCTGCTCGGCGCGGGCGGCATTTCCGTCTCGGCCATCGAGACGGTGATCGGCTCCACCGGCACCGACGGCGTCACCCTGCTCAGCGCCGGCAGCCTGGCCGTGAGCCAGGTGGAGACCGTGATCGGCACGGCCGGCACCGACACCATCGCGCAACTCGAGGGGGCCGCGACCCTGGCCGTGTCAGGGGTCGAGACCGTGGTGGGCACCACGGGCACCACCGATGCCGTCCGCGTGCTGGGCACCGGCGGCACCCTGGCTGTTTCGGCGGTGGAGTCCGTGACCGGCTCCACCACCGGCAACGACGTCCTGCGCCTCCTCGGGGCCGCGGCGCTCTCCGTATCCCTGGCTTCCGTCGACACCGTGATCGGCACCACCGCCTCGGGCGACGTGGCCCAGGTCCTCGGCGCCGCCGGCGCCGATTGGGCCGTTTCCGGCGTCGAGACCGTCATCGGCGGGACCGGCGCGGACGACGTCACCATGCTCGCCGCCGGCACCCTGGCCGTCAGCGCCTTCGAGACCGTCACCGGCACCACCGGCACCGCCGACACGGTGCTCGCCCTCGACACGGCAGCCATCGCCCTGTCCGTCAGCGCCGTGGAATCCGTCGTCGGTACCACGGCCACGGCCGACGCCGTGCTGATGCTGGCCGCCGGGACCATCAGCCTCTCTGCCGTCGAATCCCTGGTCGGCTCCACCGCCGGCGACGCCGCCCGGCTGCTGGCCAGCGGCAACCTGGCCGTCTCCCGGGTCGAGACGGTGATCGGCAACACGGGCACCGACGTATTGACGCTGATGCGCACCCTGTCGGAAACGCCGCCGGTGTCCATCAGCGCCGTCGAAACCGTCCTCGGCACCGCCCTGGCCGGCGACGCCGTGGTGATGCTGGCCAGCGGCGCCCTGGCGGTATCGGTCGTCGAGTCGGTCGTCGGCGGCACGGGTTCCACCGACGTGGTCACCATGCTCGGCGCGGGACCCCTGTCCGTGTCCCGGGTCGAGACCATCGTCGGCGCCAGCGCCAGCGATGCCCTGACCCTGCTGGAAACCGGTTCCACCACCCTCGCCGTATCCAACGTGGGCACCGTCGTCGGCACCGCGGGCACCGCGGACGTGCTGCGCCTGCTGGGCGCCTCGGACGTGGCCCTGCGGCAGATCGAGACCGTGATCGGCACCACCGGCGGCGCGGACGTGCTGCGCGCCCTGGTGGCCGCCACCCTGAATGTGTCCAACGTGGACACCGTGGTCGGCGCCAGTGCCGCGGGCGATACCGTCCGCATGCTCGGCGGCGGCGCCATCGCCCTGTCGGCCGTGGAGACCGCCATCGGCGGCACCGGCACCGGCGATTCCGTCACCGTCCTCGGCGCCGGCGGGCCCCTCGCCGTGTCCGCCATCGAAACCGCCGTCGGCGGCACCGGCAGCGGCGACGCCCTGACCCTCCTGGGGACCGGCACGATCTCCGTGTCGGCCGTCGAAACGGTGCTCGGCACGGCCGGCACCGACACCGCGATCCTCATCGCCGCCGGCACCCTGGCGGTGAGCGGCGTCGAGCAGGTGGTCGGCACCACCGGCGGC
>JAEUNJ010000142.1 GCA_016791145.1 Rhodocyclaceae bacterium
CCATGCGAATCGCCCGGATCCTCGCCACCCTGATCGCCTGCCTGGCGGCGTTGCTGCCGGCGCCTTCGCGGGCGGAGCCGCTCAGGATCGCCGCGGCGGCGGACCTGCGCTTCGCCCTCGACGAGATCCTGCGGGATTTCCGCGCCCGCCATCCCGGCGCCGAGGTGGAGGCGATCTACGGCTCCTCCGGCAAGTTCCACGCCCAGATCCGCCAGGGCGCGCCCTTCGACCTGTTCCTTTCCGCCGACGTGGAACTGCCCCGTCAGCTGGCCGCCGAGGGCCTGTCGGCGGGGCCGGCGCGCACCTATGCCTTCGGCCGCCTGGCGATCTGGAGCCCGGGTCCCCTGCGGCCGACCGACCTGCGCGACCTGGCCGACCCGGCCTTCCGGCGCATCGCCATCGCCAATCCGCGGCATGCGCCCTATGGCCGACGCGCGGAGGAGGCGCTGCGCGCCGCCGGGATCTGGGACAAGGTCGAGCCGCGCCTCGTCCTTGGGGAGAACATCGCCCAGGCCACCCAGTTCGTGCAATCGGGCAACGCGGACGCGGGCATCCTGGCCCTGTCCCTGGTCCTCGCGCCGGGAATGGCGGGAACCGGCAACCATGCCCTGGTCCCGGAAACGCTGCACCGCCCCCTGGAACAGGGATTCGTGATCCTGCGCCGGGCGGCCGGCAACGCCCTCGCCCATCGCTTCGCCGGGGATTTCCTGTCCGCGGCGAGCCGCCGCGTCCTGCAACGCCACGGGTTCACGGCGCCGGATTGAGCGCCGGCCGCCGGTGCGCCGTTTAAGATAGGCGCCCTGATGTCCGACGCCGACCTTGTTGCCCTCTGGCTGACGATGCGCCTCGCCGGGCTGACCACCCTGCTGCTGCTGCTCGTCGGCACCCCCGTTGCGTGGTGGCTGGCCCGGACCCGGTCCCGGCTGAAGGGCCCCGTCGGCGCCGTGGTGGCGCTGCCGCTCGTGCTGCCGCCGGCGGTGCTGGGTTTCTACCTGCTGGTGCTGATGGGGCCGGACGGGCCGGTGGGCAGGGCGACCCAGGCCCTGGGCCTGGGGCTCCTGCCCTTCACCTTCGCCGGCCTGGTGGTGGCCTCGGTGATCTACTCCCTGCCCTTCGTCGTGCAGCCCCTGCAGAACGCCTTCGAGGCCATCGGCGAGCGGCCCCTGGAGGCCGCCGCGACGCTGCGCGCCGGGCCCTGGGACCGCTTCTTCACCGTGGCGGTCCCCCTGGCACGACCCGGCTTCGTGACGGCGGCCATCCTCGGCTTCGCCCACACGGTGGGCGAATTCGGCGTCGTGCTGATGATCGGCGGCAACATCCCGGGCCGGACCCAGGTCCTGTCCATGGCCATCTACGACCACGTGGAAGCCCTGGAATACGGCCAGGCCCACTGGCTGGCGGGCGGCCTCCTGGCCTTCTCCTTCGCGGTGCTGGCCGCCCTCTACTCCCTGAACCCGGCCAGCCGCCCGGGACGGCGCCGTGCCTGAACCGGGCATCCGCGCGCGGCTGCGCCTGGCCTACCCGGCCTTCGCCCTGGACGTGGACCTGGCGCTGCCCGGCCGCGGCGTCACGGCCATCTTCGGCCATTCGGGCTCGGGCAAGACCAGCCTGCTGCGCTGCGTGGCCGGCCTGGAGCGGGCGGCCGGCCGGCTGGAGGTGAACGGGGAGACCTGGCAGGACGGGGACGCCTTCCTGCCCACCCACCGGCGGCCCCTGGGCTACGTCTTCCAGGAGGCGAGCCTGTTTTCCCACCTGACCGTGCGCGGCAACCTGGAATACGGCATGCGGCGCGCCGGCCTGCCGGCGGGAACGGACGGCACCGCCCCGGTCGTCGAACTGCTCGGCATCGGCGACCTGCTGGGGCGGCGGCCGGACCGCCTCTCGGGGGGCGAGCGGCAACGCGTGGCCATCGCCCGGGCGCTGCTGACCCGACCCCGGATCCTGCTGATGGACGAGCCCCTGGCGGCCCTGGACCCGGCCCGCAAGAGCGGCATCCTCCCCTACCTGGAGCGGCTGCACGACGAACTGGCCATCCCGGTCCTCTACGTGACCCATTCGGTGGACGAGGTGGCGCGGCTCGCCGACCACCTGGTGGTGCTGGAGGCCGGCCGCGCCGCCGCCTGCGGGCCCCTGTCGGAGACCTTCGCCCGCCTGGACCTGCCGCTCGCCCAGGACGAGGGCGCCGGCACCGTGCTCGACGCGCGCATCGCCGGCCACGACGCCGACGGCATCACCCGGCTGGCGATCCCGGGCGGCGAGATCCTGGTGCCGCGGCGTCCCGAGGCCGCCGGCCAGCCGGTCCGCCTGCGCATCGCGGCCCGCGACGTGAGCCTTGCCCTCGCCCGCCACGAGGACACCAGCATCCTGAACGTGCTGCCGGCCACGGTCATCGGCTTCGCCGACGTGGCCGGCCAGGTGCTGGTGAGCCTGGATGCGGGGGGCACGCGGCTGCTCGCCCGGGTCACCCAGCGTTCCTGGGACCGGCTGGCCGTGCGGCCGGGCACCGCCCTGTTCGCCCAGATCAAGTCCGTGGCCCTGTTCTGAGCCGGGCGCCGGTCGCATAGAATCGGGATTCCCCCAATCCCGGAGAATCCCCATGGCATGCCATCGCCGGCTTTCCCTGCCCCTCCTCGCCACCCTGGCCTGCGCCGCCCCCGCCGCCCTGGCCGGCGGCTTCACGCTGAACAGCCCGGACGTGGGCCCCAAGGCCCCCATCGCCCACAAGCACGTCTTCAAGGGCTTTGGCTGCGAGGGGGAGAACGTCTCGCCGGCGCTGGCCTGGCGCGGCGCCCCCAAGGACACGAAGAGCTTCGCGCTGATGGTCTACGATCCCGACGCCCCCACCGGCAGCGGCTGGTGGCACTGGGTCGTGTTCAACATCCCGGCCGACGCGAGGGAACTGCCCCAGGGCGCCGGCGACCCGGCCGCCGGCAAGGCACCGAAGGGCGCGGTGCAGAGCCGCACCGACTTCGGCAAGCCCGGCTGGGGCGGCCCCTGCCCGCCGGTCGGCCACGGGCCCCACCGCTACGTCTTCACGCTGCACGCCCTGAAGGCGGACAAGCTCGACCTGCCGGAGGATTCCAGCGCCGCCCTGGTCGGCTACATGGTCAACGCCAACAGCATCGGCAAGGCCACCTTCACGGCCAAGTACGAGCGCAAGAAGCCCTAGCAAGGATGGAGACGTCCCGGCGCTTCGACTACCGGTTCAGCGGACCCGACGGCCTGTCGCTGGAACTGGCCGTCGTGCTCGACGGGGAGACGATGACCTGCGTCGAGCCGGCGCCGGTGGCGAAGCCCTGGACCGCCCTGGCCGCCCACCAGTGCGGCAACTGCCCGCTGGACCCGGCCCGGGTGGCCCTCTGCCCCTATGCCGCCCGGATAGAGCCGGTGATCAGGCCGCTGGAGAACCTGATCTCCCATGAGACCGTGGTCATGGAGGCCGACGACGGCAACCGGCAGGTCTCCAGCCGGACCAGCGCCCAGGCGGCGGTGAGTTCGGTGATCGGGCTGATCGGCGCCGTCAGCGGCTGCCCGCGCACCGCCTTCCTGCGCCCCATGGCCTGGTTCCACCTGCCCCTGGCGGACCCGGAGGAGACCCTGTTCCGGGCGGCGGGCAGCTACCTGCTGGGTCAGTATTTCGCCCAGGACGACGGCGGCACAGCCGACTGGCAGATGGACGGGCTGAAGGACCATTACCGGGAACTCAGGACGGTGAACCTCGCCATGGCCGGACGCCTGCGGGAGGCCGGCGGCCAGGACGCGGCGATCAACGCCCTGGTCCGCCTGGACGCCCTGGCCATGGGCGTGCTGGATTCCATCGACGCCTTCCTCGACCGGCTGGGCCCCATCTTCCGCCGCCTCGGCCCGTGAGCGCCGGGTGCCGTCCCGGCTGCGGCGCCTGCTGCATCGCGCCGTCCATCAGCACCCTGGGCAAGCCCGCCGGCCTGCCCTGCCCGCACCTGGACGCGGCCCTGCGCTGCGCCCTCTTCGGCCGCCCGGAGCGGCCCGCCTGCTGTTCGGGCCTCCAGCCCTCGCCGGAGATGTGCGGCGAGGACCGGGACCACGCCCTGGCCTGGCTCGCCGACCTGGAATCCCGCACCTGCTGATCCGGTCACGCCGCGGCCAAGGCCCGCCTTGACACCCGTGGACCCGGGCGCCGATACTTGCCCGCCGCCGCCGTCCCCGGCCCCTGCACCGCCCCGCGACGCGACGACTTCCGCAAGGATGGAGAACACGATGAAGCCCCGCCTCCCGGACGGCGATTCGCTGCCGGCCAGTCCCGACGCCGCGACCCTGCGGGAGAACGAGGAGCGCCTGCGCCTTGCCCTGGAGGGCACCGCCGACGGCATCTGGGACTGGAACCTGCCCACCGGCGAGGCCTGGTTCAGTCCGCGCTACTACACGATGCTGGGCTACGAACCGGGCGAGTTCCCCGCCAGCTTCGAAAGCTGGCGGAACATCGTCCATCCGGACGACGTGGGCCGGGCGGAAGCCGACATCGGGGCCTACCTGGGCGGGACGGGAGAGTCCTTCGCCACGGAGTTCCGGTGCCGGACCAGGGACGGCCGCTGGCGCTGGATCCTCGGGCGCGGCAAGGTGGTGAAGCGGGACGCGGCCGGGAACCCCCTGCGGCTGGCCGGCTCGCACAGCGACATCACCGAACGCCGGGAGGCCGAGGAGGCCCTGCGCTTCACGCAATTCACCGTGGACCATGCCTCCGAGGCGATCTTCTGGTTCGACGCCGACGGCCGCTTCACCTACGTGAACGAGGAAGCCGGCCGCATGCTCGGCTACCCGCCCGGGGCGCTGGTCGGCATGGGCATCCCCGACGTGGATGAGCGCCTCGGGCCGGAAGACATCGGCCCCATCATCGCCGAGATCACGCGGAAGGGCACGGTGAAGCTGGAAACCGTGCAGCGCCGCAGCGACGGCACGCTGATCGACGTCGCGGTGTCTTCCCGCCACCTGACCTACGGCGGCCAGACGCGCTTCGTCGCCCACATCCGGGACGTCACCGAGCGGAAGCTCCTGGAGCGGACGATCCGCGAGCGGGAAGCCTTCCTCCGCGCGGTGGTGGACAACGAGCCGGAATGCGTGATGGTGCTCGACCGGGGGGGACGGCTCCTCGACATCAACGCGGCGGGGCTCGCGATGCTGGAGGCGGGTTCAAGCGAGGGGCTGCTGGGGCAGACCTTCTGCTCGACGGTGATGGAGCGCGATGCGGCGGTGTTCAAGGAAGCGCTCGCGGCGGTCTTCGGCGGCGCGTCGCGCGCCTTCCAGTTCCGGGTCCGCACCCGCCGGGGCAACGAACGCTGGCTCGACATCCATGCCGTGCCCCTGATGGATCCGGTGGACGCCGGCCAGGTGCGGGCCTTCCTGGCCGTGGCCCGGGACGTCACGGAACGGCTGGCCGCCGAGACGGCCGTGCGCCGGGAGCGGGCCTTCTCGGAAACCCTGCTGGACAGCCTGCCGGGCATCTTCTACCAGTTCGACGACCAGGGCCGCATGGTGCGCTGGAACCGCAGCTTCGCCGAGATCGTCGGGCTGCCGGACGAGAAGCTCGCCGGGATGCAGGTGACGGACTTCATCGCGGAACCCGACCGTGGACTGATCGCCGAGCGTTTCGGCGAGGTGTTGACCAAGGGCAGCGCCACGGCCGAGGCCGGGTTGCTGACCTCCGGCGGCGAAACGATCCCCTTCTTCTTCACCGGTCGCGCCCTGCGCGAAGGCGGACGGGACTACCTGGTCGGCGCCGGGGTGGACATCACCGAGCGGCGCCGCGCCGAGGAGGCCGCCCGCCTGATCCGCTTCGGCGTCGACCGGTCGGCCGATGCCTTCTTCCTGATCGGCCCGGACAACCGCTTCCTGGACGTGAACGAGGCCGCCTGCGCCGCCCTGGGATATTCCCGGGAGGAACTGATGGCCAAGGCCATCGAGGACGTGGATCCGGACGTGTCCGCCGAGGTGGCCGCCGGCATGTTCGACGCGCTGCGCCGGCAGGGCCGGCTGCGCTTCGAAACCCGGCACAGGCGCCGCGACGGCTCGATCTTCCCGGTCGAGATCATGGCCAACTACATCGAGTTCGCCGGCAGGGAATTCAATTTCTGCTTCGCCCGCGACATGACGGATCGCAAGCGCGACGAGGAGAACCTGCGCAACAGCGAGCGGGACCTGCATCTCGCCCTGGAGGTCGCCCGGCTCGGCCACTGGAAATGGGACCTGCGCTCGGGCGAGGTCATCTGGTCGGACCGCTGCAAGGCCCTCTACGGCCTCACGCCGGAAACACAGGTCACCTACGAACTGTTCCAGTCCCTCGTTCATCCCGAAGACCGCGCCCGGGTGGCCGCGGAGTTCAACCGGGCGCTCGAGGAACGGTCGGGCTACGAGCTCGAGAAGCGGATCGTCTGGCCGGACGGTTCGACCCGCTGGACGGCGTCCCTCGGCCGCGTGGTCTGCGACGCGGAGAGCCAGCCCGTCCTCGTCGCGGGTGTGACGATGGACATCACCGAACGCCGCCAGGCGGAAGAGGCACTGCGCGAGAGCGAGGCGCGGCTCCGGGCCGCGATCGAGAGCGCGCCCTTCGACTTCTTCCTCATCGGGCGGGACGGGCGCTACCTGCTGCAGAACTCCGCCTGCCGGCAAAGCTGGGGCGACGTCGTCGGCCGGCAGCCGGAGGAGGTGACCGACGATGCTGCCCTCCTGGCCCATTGGCGGAGGAACAACGTCCGGGCCCTGGCCGGCGAGGTCGTCCGGGAAGAGGTACGCATCGCGGACGGGGATCGATACATCTACAACATCATCGCGCCCATCCTGGATCGGGATGCGATCAAGGGAATCGTCGGCCTGAACATCGACATCTCCGACCGGAAGCGTGCCGAGGCCGAGCTCGAGCGCCACCGGGAACACCTGGAGGAACTCGTCGCGGAACGCACCGCCGATCTGGGCAAGGCCATGCACCAGCTCGTCCAGTCGGAGAAGCTCGCCGCCCTGGGCAACCTGGTGGCCGGCGTCGCCCACGAGCTCAACACCCCGCTGGGCAATGCGCGCATGGTGGCGAGCACGCTGCAGGAGGAACTGGACGGCTTCGCCGCGAGCTTCCGGGGCGGGGCCCTGCGCCGTTCCACGGTGGAGGAGTTCATCGAGCGCAGCCGCAAGGCCGTGGAACTGCTCGAGCGCAATGCCGCCCGGGCGGCGGACCTGATCAGCCACTTCAAGCAGGTGGC
>JAEUNJ010000074.1 GCA_016791145.1 Rhodocyclaceae bacterium
CCCAGGTGGTTGAGCGGCATGTAGAGCTGGATCAGGAAGGCGTTCACCAGCACGATGTCGCCCACCGTCATGGTCCCGGCGGCCACGCCCGCGGCGGCCCGCCACATCATCAGGCTCACCCCGGTGGCGATGATGGCGGCCTGGCCCAGGTTCAGGTAGGACAGCGTCACCTGGCTCTTAACCTGTGCCGCCTCCCACTTGCGCATCCGCTCGTCGTAGCGCTCGGCCTCCCAGCGCTCGTTGTTGAAGTACTTCACCGTTTCGTAGTTGAGCAGGCTGTCGATGGCCCGCACGTTGGCCGCCGAATCCAGCTCGTTGGCCTCGCGCCGGATCTCGGTGCGCCAGTTGGTGATGACGACGGTGAAGCCCACGTAGAGGATGAGGGTGCCGACGGTGATCAGCGTGAAGGTCCCGTCGTAGCGCGCCACCAGGATGCCGAGCACCAGGCTCACCTCCACCAGCGTCGGCAGGATGGAGTAGAGGGTGTAGCTGATCAGGGAGCCGATGGCCCGGGTGCCCCGCTCGATGTCGCGGGTGAGCCCGCCCGTCTGGCGCTCCAGGTGGAAGCGCAGCGACAGGGCGTGGAGGTGCTCGAAGACCCGCAGCGCGATGGTGCGCACCGCCTGCTGGGTGACCCGGGCGAAGAGGATCTCCCGGAACTCGGTGAACAGGGAGGTGGAGAAGCGCAGCGCCCCGTAGGCGGCGAGCAGTCCCAGCGGGACCAGCAGCAGGGCCTGCCCGGCGGGGAGCACGAAGGCATCGACGATGGCCTTGAAGACCAGGGGCACCGCCACGTTGGCCAGCTTCGCGGTGACCAGGCAGGCGAGCGCCAGGATCACCCGCCCCTTCCAGGCCCACAGGTAGGGCAGCAGGGACCGGATGGTCTCCCAGTCGTGGCGTTCGGCGGGGGCGGGTCCGGGCAGGGCGATGGCGGGCGGGGCGCGGCGCATGCCCCGATTTTACGGGGAAAGAGAATGATTCCCGATTGGCCGGGGCCGCCGGCCGACCGGGACGCCGCCGGCCGGCGTCAGAAGCGCAGGGCGCCGACCAGGGAATCGACCTCTTCGGCCGATTCGGCGACGATCGCGCTGAGGGAGTCTTCGCCGACGTGGCTCTCGATGGCGCCCGCGGCGGCCTCCCGGTGGGCGTCGCCGCGGTGGCGGAAGGGCGATTCGATGGGGGCCAGGTGGTCGGCGAGGACCAGGGTGTCGCCGAAGCTCGCCGGCGGGAAGGCCAGGTAGCCGTCCCAGATGGCCGCGATGCCGCGGACCACCGCCTCGGGAACGCCCAGGGCGGCGAGCACCGCGGCCCCCAGGCGCGCCTCCCATTCGCCGGCCCAGTCGTCCGGGCTTTCGGCGAACAGGCCGGCGGGGTCGTCGATCCTGGAGAGCAGGTAGAAGCCGCCCACCTCGTGGACGATGCCGGCGAACATGGCCGCGTCGGGATCCTGGCGGGTCACCCGCCGCGCCAGCACGTGGGCCAGGGCGGCCACGTGGGCCGTGTGCTCCCACAGGCGTTCGGTGAGCGCCCGGTGCGCCGGGTCCGCCGAGGCGCCGGCCAGCTGGCGGGTCACCAGGCCCGTGGCGAGGGTGCGCACCGTCCGGAAACCGAGGCGCGCGACGGCCGTGCGCACGTCGGAGATCTCCCGGCCCGAGCGGTTGAAGACGACGGAATTGGCGATGGCGACCACCCGGGCGGCGAGGACCGGCTCGGTCTGCACCAGGCGGGCCGCCTCGTCGATGTGGCACTCCGGATCGTCCAGCAATTGCCGGATGCGCAGGGCCACGGTGGCGTTGGTCGGAAAGGACAGGTTGCCCGCCGCCGCCTCGTCGGCGATGCGCTGTAGGGTCTGCTGGCGGTCCATGGGCCGATGATACGCCGGGCGCGGCGGGTGCCGGCGGCGAACGCCCTACCCCGCGCCGCGCAGCCTGCCGATGGCCAGGTTGGCGGCGGCGGTGCGCGTCTCCACGCCCAGCTTCTCGAAGACGTGCTCCAGGTGCTTGTTCACCGTGCGCGGGCTGCTGCCCAGGATGTCGCCGATGTCCTTGTTGGTCTTGCCCTTGCTCACCCAGTGGAGGACTTCCGCCTCCTTCTGGGTCAGGCGGAAGGCGGCCATCAGGGCCGCCGTGTCGGCCGCGTCGTCCTCGTCGCGCAGGACGACGAGCCATTCCTCGCCGCCGCTGCGTTCCTGGAAGGAAGCGAGCAGCCGGCGGGATTCGCGCACCTCCAGCAGCGGGCTGGGGTCGCTCCCTTCGCGCCTTTGCCGCTCCGCGTCGGCGATCCACTGGAGCAGGCGGGCCGGCGCCTGTTCATCGCGGGGCGCGAACCATTCCTCGATCAGCCGGCGGGCCAGGGGGGTCTGCCAGGTCATCCTGCCGTCATGGATGCGCACGGCCACGGTAGCCTGCCCGGAGGCGTCCAGCGCCGAGCGGGCCTGCTTCATCTGGCGGGCGCTCTGCATGTGGGCGGCGATGCGGGCGAGCACCTCCGGCGGCCGGATCGGCTTGGTCACGTAGTCGGCGCTGCCGGCGGCGAAGGCGGCCACCACGTGCTCCGTCTCGGTGAGCCCGGTCATGAAGACGATGGGGATGTGCCGCGTCGCGAAGTCGGCCTTCAGGCGCCGCGCCACCTCGAAGCCGTCCATGCCCGGCATGACGGCGTCGAGCAGGATCACGTCCGGCAGCACCTGGCGCGCCCGGTCGAGGGCCGATTCGCCGTCGGTGGCCACGAGGACCGTGTAGCCGGCCGCGTCGAGGGCGTCGTGCAGGACGGCGAGGTTCTCCGGCACGTCGTCCACGATCAGCACGACATCGGCATTGTTGCGGTCGATGGGGGTCGTCGCGGCGCTCATGAGTTCTCCGCCCCCCCTGCGTCGTTGCGCCTCGGGAGGGCAGGCCTCCCCGCGCCGAAGGCGCAATCCGCCCCGTCCTCCGTGACCCCCACCCCGTAACCCCCGAGCGCAGCGAGCAAGCGAGCTCCCCCCGCGAGGGGGGCTGGGGGGGCGGGTGACCAATTCCCCGAAGGGGAGGCGAAGCCTCCCCCCGCGAGGGGGCATGCGGACGCAGGACCCCTCATCCCCGTGCCTCCCGGATCTTCTTCTTCATGGCGTCGAACCTGAACTGGCGGGCGAGGCCCCGCATGCCGGCGACAAAATCCCCGTAGGCGGGGTCGAGGGCCTCGATCTCGTTGAGCTTGTCGTTGATGCCGCGAGGATAGCCGAGGACGACCACCTCCTCGAGGGCGGCGAGCTGGTCTTCCGTCGGCAGGCCCGGGGGAACGGCGGCGTCCACCGGCGGGCCTTCCGCGCCGTCCTCGGCGAACACCCATTCGATGGAAAGCCGCCGCCCGATCCAGTCCAGCAGTTCCTCCACGCGCACCGGCTTGGTGAAGAAGTCCTCCGGCGCCACCAGGGGCTCCTTGTCGGAGCCGCCGAAGCCCTTCTCGAAGGCATTGGCGGAGATCACGGCGACGACGGCGTCGGAAAGCTTGCCGGCGCGGATGCGCCGCAGGGTCTCCCAGCCGTCGATGCCGGGCATGGCCAGGTCCATGAAGATCAGGTCGGGCCGGAAGCGCGGCAGCACCTCCAGGCATTCGAGCCCCGAGGCGGCCTGCTCCAGGCGGAAGCCCAGGGGATCGAGCAGGCTGGACAGGAACTCCCGGTCCACCCGCTCGTTGTCCACCACGAGGATGCGGCGGCGGGGGCCCGCGTAGCCGACGCGCCGACCCCGCGGGCGCTCCGCCAGGATCGTGCCGTCGCGCACCTGGGGCAGGTACAGGCGGACCCGGAACAGGCTGCCCTCGCCGGGCCGGCTCTCCACCGTGAGCTGCCCGCCCATCACCTCGGCGAGCATCTTGCTGATCGTGAGGCCGAGGCCGGTGCCGGCCGCATTGCCCGCGCTGGCGGCATCGCCGCGGGAGAAGGGCTCGAAGATCCGGTCCACCTCGGAGGCCGCGATGCCCGGGCCCGTGTCCCCGATCTCGAAGGTGGCCATCTCGCGCCGGTAGTCGACGCGCAGTTCCACGTGGCCGGCGGCGGTGAACTTGACGGCGTTGCCGAGGATGTTGATCAGCACCTGGCGCAGCCGGCGCTCGTCGGCGCGGACGAAGGCGGGCAGCTGCGGGCCGGGCGAGTAGCGGAAGTCCAGGCCCTTGTCGCGGGCCTGCACCTCGAACATGTCGACGATCTGGCGCAGGAAGGCGCGGAAGTCCAGGGGGCGCACGGCCAGCGTCAGCTTGCCGCCCTCGATGCGGGCGATGTCCAGCGTCCCCTCGATCAGGGAGAGCAGGTGGTCGCCGCTCTTGCGGATCACCTGCACGGCCTGGCGCCGGTGGGGCGGGATGGCCGTGTCGCCGTCGAGGATCTGGGCGTAGCCGAGGATGCTGTTGAGCGGCGTGCGCAGTTCGTGGCTGATGGCGGTGATGTAGCGGCTCTTCGCCTGGTTGGCCAGGTCCGCCGCCTGCTTGGCCTTCTGCAGCTGCTCGTCGGTGCGCCGGTGGGACTCGATCTCCCGCATCAGCAGCATGGTCTGGCGATTCGATTCCTCCTGGGCCACCTGGCGGCTCTGGTGGGTGAGCACCAGCCACCAGGCGACGATGCCCGAGACGAGCAGCAGCGCCGCGAAGACCTTGACGAAGGCCAGGCGCAACTGGGGCGCCAGCGCCCGGCCGGCCTCGCCGAGGGCCTGCAGTTCCTGGTGGTAGAGGAAGGCCAGCAGCAGGGCCAGCAGGGGCAGGATCACGGCCATCAGCAGCAGGTAGTGGCCGAGGCCCGTGTCCAGGTAGGGCCAGGCCCGCCGCGGCAGCACCCGGCGCAGGGCGCCGGACCACTGGGCCGACAGCCGCGCGCCGGGCTTGCACAGGTCGTCGCAGCGGGCGTCCAGGGAGCAGCACAGGGAACAGATGGCCCCCTCGTAGGCCGGGCAGCGCGCCATGTCGTCGGCCTCGTACTCCTTCTCGCAGACCACGCAGCGCTGCACGCCGCGGCGGGCGCCGGCCGGCTCCGGCCGGCGCGCCAGGTAGTAGCGCCCGCCGGTGGCCCAGGCGATCAGCGGCGCGGCCACGAAGGCCGTCACCAGGGCGATCAGGGCCGAGAAGGCCTGGGGCCCGGGCCCGAAGAAGCCCAGGTGGGCGGCCACCGAGACCACGGAGGCGATGCCCATGGCGCCCACCCCCACCGGGTTGATGTCGTACAGGTGGGCGCGCTTGAACTCGATGCCCGGCGGCGACAGGCCCAGGGGCTTGTTCACCACCAGGTCGGCCACCACCGCCATCATCCAGGCGATGGCGATGTTGGAGTACAGGCCGAGCACGCGGCCCAGGGCCTGGAACACGTCCAGTTCCATCAGCATCAGGCCGATCAGGGTGTTGAAGACCACCCAGACCACCCGTCCCGGGTGGCTGTGGGTCAGCCGGGCGAAGAAGTTGGACCAGGCGAGCGACCCGGCGTAGGCGTTGGTGACGTTGATCTTCAGCTGGGAGATCACCACGAACAGGGCGGTGGCGGCCACCGCCCAGCCGACGTGGGGGAAGACGTACTCGTAGGCGGCCAGGTACATCTGGTTCGGGTCGATGGCGCGCTCGGGCGGCACCGAGTTGCTGATGGCGAGATACGCCAGCAGCGCCCCGCCCAGCATCTTGGCGACGCCGAGGACCACCCAGCCGGGCCCGCCGATCAGCACGCCGGCCAGCCAGCGGCGGCCCCCGGCGGCGGTGCGTTCCGGCATGAAGCGCAGGTAGTCCACCTGCTCGCCCATCTGGGTGATCAGGGCGATGCCGACGGTCAGCGCCGCCCCGAAGAGCAGGCCGTCGAAGGCGCCGCCGTCGCCCTTCTGGCCCGGATAGGCGGCGAGGCCGGCCAGGATGCCCGGGTTCTCCTTGAGCACGAAGACGAAGGGCAGCACCAGCATGACCAGCCAGAGCGGCTGGGTCAGGGTCTGCAGGCGACTGATGGCGGTGACGCCGTGGGTCACCAGGGGGATCACCACCAGGGCGCAGACCAGGTAGCCCCAGGCCGGCGGGATGTCGAAGGCCAGCTCCAGGGCATAGGCCATGATCGCGGCTTCCAGCGCGAAGAAGATGAAGGTGAAGGAAGCGTAGATCAGGGAGGTGAGGGTGGAGCCGATGTAGCCGAAGCCGGCACCCCGGGTCAGCAGGTCCATGTCCAGCCCGTGGCGGGCGGCGTAGAGGCTCACCGGCAGGCCGGCCAGGAAAATGATCAGCCCGGTGGCCAGGATGGCCCAGAAGGCGTTGAGGAAGCCGTAATTGACCAGCAGCGTGGCGCCCACCGCCTCCAGCACCAGGAAGGAGGCGGCGCCGAAGGCCGTGTTGGCCACCCGCAGCTCGGACCACTTGCGGAAGCCCCGCGGCGTGAAGCGCAGGGCGTAGTCCTCGACGGTCTCGTTGGCGACCCAGGTGTTGTAGTCGCGGCGGACCTTGACGACGCGCTGCAGGGGTTCGTGGGGCTGGACGGATTCGGTCGCCATGGCGGCGAACTTACCGCAAGAACGGCCCCGCCGGGCGGCCGGTCCGGAGCCGGGGACGGTCCGCCCCCCCGGGGGCCCCGGTCACCCGGCGGCGTCGTAGCGGCGGATGCAGTGGCGGCCCGCCCGCTTCGCGGCGTACATGGCCATGTCGGCGCACTGCATCAGCCGCGTCGAGTCGGTGGCGTCCTGGGGAAAGCAGGCGACCCCGATGCTGGCCGAGATGTGGTCGACGCGGGCGCCCTGGATGTCGTAGGGCTCGGCCATGGCGTGCATCACCCGGCCGAGGATCGCGTCGGCGTCGCCGGGCCATTCCAGTCCCAGCAGCAGGATCACGAACTCGTCGCCGCCCATGCGGGCCACCGTGTCCGCATGGCGCAAGACGCCGTGCAGCCGCACCGCCACCTCCTTCAGCAGCAGGTCGCCGGCCTCGTGGCCGAGCCGGTCGTTCACCTCCTTGAAGCCGTCCAGGTCCAGGAAGCAGACCGCGAACACCTCGCCGGCCCGCTCGGCCCGGGCGAGGGCCTGGTCCAGCCGGTCCTTCAGCAGGAGCCGGTTCGGCAGGCCCGTGAGGGCGTCGAAGTGGGCCATGTGGTGCAGGCGCTGCTCGTTCTCCTTCAGGTGGCTCACGTCGGCCAGCAGGCCCACGTAGGTGGTGGGCCGGCCGGCGTCGTCGCGCACGGCGCTGGCGGTGAGCAGCAGCGTGCCCCCCTGCATCGGCACCTCCTCCCGCCAGGTCCCCTCCGCGGCCAGGGCCTCGGCCATGCGCCGCACGAAGCGCGCCTCCACCGGCAGCGTGCCGTCCAGCACGCCCCAGTCCCTGCCCACCGCCTCCGTCGCCGCCAGGCCGGTCAGGGCCGAGAAGGCCTCGTTCACCTCCAGGATGCGGCCCGCGGCGTCGGCGATGAATACCCCCTCCGTGGTGTTCGCGAAGACGCTGGCCATCAGGCCGACCTTGCGCGCCGTCTCCAGCCGGCCGGTCACGTCGGTGAAGGAACCGACGACGGCGTAGGGCTCCGTTTCCCCCGGCAGGATCAGCGGCTCGGTGTCGATCTGGATCCAGATGCGGCGGCCGTCCGGCCGGCGCAGGCCCATGATGACGTCGTGCTGGGGCTGCCCGGTGGCCAGGGTGACCACCTGGGGATGGGCCCCGGGCAGGAAGGGGGTGCCGTCCGCGTGGACGGGGTCCCAGCCCTCGGTCCGCGGGCCGGTGCCCTGGATCTGGCCGGGGCCCCAGCCGAGTATCTTCTCCGCGGCCGGGTTGGCCAGGATGATCCTGGCATCGCGGTCGCTGACCGCGATGCCCTCGTTGACGGTGTTGAGGACGGCGCGCAGCCGCTCCTCGCTCTGCTGCAGGGCCTTCTGCTGGCGGGCGATGCGCAGCAGCAGCAGCGCTCCGGCCAGTCCCAGGGCCAGGACGAGGCCGTTGCCCAGGATGGAGCGCACGCGGGCCCGCCGGTTCGCGTCGTCGACGGGCGCGAGCACGTCGCGCTCATCCAGGCCCACCACCACCACGACCGGCCGGTCGCGCAGCCGGCGCCAGCCGAAGGTGCGGCGGCGCCCGTCCACGTAGGCCTCCAGGCTCACGGAACCCCGGTCCGCCGCCCCGGCCCGCAGGAAGGGCCGGTCGGCGGGCAGCGTGCGGCCCAGGGCCTGGGCCATGTCGGTGCTGCGGGCCAGGTAGCTGCCGTCGGCGTGCACGATGGCCACCACGTCGTCACCCTTGAGCCCGATGTCCTCCAGGTGCATCGCGAAGAACTCCGGCCGCATGCCGATGGCCGCCACGCCCGCGAAACGCCCGCCGTCCAGGATCGGGCGGGTCACGGGGATCACCCATCCCTGGGTGAAGCGGCCCTCCACCGGGTGGCCGAGGATCATCCGGTCCGGCCCCCCCGCCGCGAAGGCCCGGAAGTAATCGCGGCCCGACAGGTCGGCGTCGGAAGGCAGGCCGCCGAGGCTGCTGAACCGGATGCGGCCCTGGGGGTCCGTGACCAGGAACCCGGTGAAACTGTCCTTCCCGAGCGCGTCCTTCGCCACGGCCAGGGAACGCAGGAAATCGGGACCGCGCTCGGTCAGGTAGTCGTGGCGCAGGTCCTGCAGCGCCAGGTCCACCGCGCGCAGGTCGGAATCGACCTCCCGCGCCACGGCGCCGGCCAGTTGCTCGGCGCGCAATCCGAGGGCCGCCAGGGTGTCCCGGCGCAGCCCGTGTTCCGAGGACGTCAGTTCCGCCCAGCGGGCGAACACGATCGCGACGCAGGACAGGAACAACAGCAGGGCGAAGACCTGCAGGCGGACGTTGGCGATCACGGTGCGGGAGGGGCCTTTTCCCAAGGATACGCCCGGCCGCCGGCGACCCCGGCGAAAAAAATCAACCGGCGGGAGGGGGCCGCGCCGCCGGGACGCCCGGGGCACGGGACGAGAGCGGCGGGCCCGGCGCGGGGGGCGCGGCCGGCAGGGAGTCCGGGGGCGGTCCGGGTCGGGACGATGCCTCGCCGTCCCCCGTGCCTGCACGTCCCAGGGACGGGGTCTGCGTCCCGGCGGGGCGACCCGGGCCGCCGGCCACGGGCGACCCGCCGGGTCCCGCCCCTGTCGCGATCCCGACAAGGCCACGCCCGGGACCCGACAAGCCCTCGCAAGCCCCTGATTCAACAGGGGCGCCGGCATGGCACCCGGCTTGCTCGAAGGATGCCGTCCACACACCGACCGGGAGCCTCGAATGCCCAAGCCCAGGAAACACGTCCTCGTCTGCCTGCAGGGCCGCCCGCCCGGCCACCCGCGCGGGTCCTGCCAGGAGAAGGGCTGCGGCGAGGTGTTCAGCGAGTTCCTTGCCGAGTTCCAGAAGCGCAACCTGTGGGCCTCCGGCTTCCAGCTCACCAACACCGGCTGCCTCGGCCCCTGCCACCTGGGCGCCTCGGTGCTGGTCTATCCGGAGGGAGTGATGTACGGGAAGGTCACGCCGGCCGATGTGGGAACCATCATCGACGAGCACCTGATGTTCGACCAGCCGGTGGAACGCCTGCGCGTCCCGCCCGACGTGTGGTGACGCCATGGCGGCGCGCGGACGGTACGACATCGGCGACCTGGTCTGGTCGGCCACCGGGATCACCAATGATGGCGGGATTCCCGGGGTCGCCCCGGATGCGCTGCTGGCCGGCCCGGGGACCCGCGGCGTCGTGGTGAACCGGGGCCACGTGGAAGCGGAGCCGGAACAGGA
>JAEUNJ010000143.1 GCA_016791145.1 Rhodocyclaceae bacterium
GAGGCCCGCATCGACGCCGCGGGGCGGCCCCGCAAGGATCCCCTGGTGCTGAACCTGGGACCCGGGCCGGTCCGCCTCGCGCAGGCCCGCCACGCGCTGGACCTGGATGCCGACGGAACGGCGGAGGCCGTACCGCTCCTCGCCAGCCCCTCGGCCTACCTGGCGCTCGATGCCAATGGCAACGGCCGGGTGGACGACGGGAGGGAACTCTTCGGCCCGCGCACCGGCGCCGGCCTCCCGGAACTGGCGACCCACGACGTGGACGGCAACGGCTGGATAGACGAAGGCGATCCCGTCTTCGGGCGGCTTGCCCTGTGGGTGCCCGAGGCAGGCGGCCCGGGACGGCTGGAAAGCCTCGGCGCGGCCGGAATCGGCGCCATCGCCCTCGCCTCGGCGGCAACCCCGTTCGCGTTGCGCGGGACGGCCGACACGGACCTGGGGCAGGTCCGCCGGACGGGACTCTATCTGACCGGCGACGGCCGCGCCGGCACCCTCCAGGAGATCGACCTGACGGTCTGAACCGGGAATCCCGGGCGCGCAGGCCAGCCCGGGGATTCGCCGAGATGGAGGCCGCCGCCGGGTCCCGATCCGGGGCGCCGGGCCGGGAAAGGGATTCGTGCCGGCGCAACACCGGCGCGAATCCGCCGCGAATTCCATCGCTAATTCCAGCGCCGTCCCGGTCCCTGTCTGCTACACTTTTCTCACATTTCGGAGCGGGAAGGACAACGCCATGCGCGTTGCGGACATGAAGATTTGGGTCCGGTTGACGGCTGCCATCTGGCTGATGCTGATCGTCGCCTGGACAGGGCTGATCCTCTGGGAAAGCCAGGTCAACCGGCAGACCGCCATCGCCCAGGCGAAGGATTTCTCGCTCTCCATGCACGAGGCCACGATGGCGGGCCTCACCGGCATGATGATCACCGGGACGGTCGGCCAGCGGGAGGTCTTCCTCGACCAGATCAAGCAGCTCTCCGTCATCCGCGACCTGCGGGTCATCCGCGGCGACGCGGTCACGAAGCAGTTCGGGCCGGGGGCGGGCAAGGACGAGGGGACCATGGACGCCGTCGAGCGCAAGGCCATCGACACGGGCAAGGAGTTCATCGAGGTCCAATCGGACGCGAGCGGCGAGTTCCTCCGCGTGGTGCGGCCGGCCCTGGCCCAGAAGAGCTACCTGGGCAAGGACTGCCTGATGTGCCATCAGGTCCCGGAGATGACGCCGCTGGGACTGGTCAGCATGAAGATCACCCTCGACCAGGTGAATGCGGCGGTGTCGGCGCAACGGATGAAATCCTTCCTGGCGGCCCTGGTGGTCAGCCTGCCGCTGCTCGGCTTCATCTACCTGTTCGTGCGCCGGGCCGTGACCCTGCCCCTGGAGAACATGGTGCGCGGCCTCAACGAGATCGCCAGTGGCGAGGGCGACCTGACCCGGCGGCTGGAGGTGCGGGGCAAGGACGAGATCGGCTCCGCGGCCGCGGCGTTCAACGAGATGATGGGCAAGTTCTCGGCCCTGGTGCGCCACGTGGGCGAGTCGGCCAGCCAGGTGTCCGCCGCCGCGCGCAGCCTCGCCGCCGGCGCCGGACAGGTGGCCTCCGGGTCGCAGCAGCAGAATCAGCGCTCCACCCTGGCCGCCGAGGCCGTCGAGCGGGTGGTCACCAGCATCGCCTCCATCGCCCAGAGCACGGAACAGGTCCATCAGCAGTCCCAGGAGAGCCTTCGCCGCTCCGAGGACGGCAGCCGCAGCCTGGCGCAACTGGTGGCCGAGGTGGGCATGGTCGAATCCACCGTGCGCCAGATCGCCGAATCGGTCACCCAGTTCGTCCATAGCGCCGAATCCATCACCAACATCACCCGGGAAGTGAAGGACATCGCCGACCAGACCAACCTGCTGGCCCTGAACGCCGCCATCGAGGCGGCCCGGGCGGGGGAACAGGGCCGCGGCTTCGCGGTGGTCGCCGACGAGGTGCGCAAGCTGGCCGAGAAATCCTCCGGGTCCGCCAACGAGATCGATGCGATCACCCGGACCCTGGCGGAACAATCCCAGGCCGTGCAGCGCTCCATCGACGACGGGCTCGCCCACATCGCCTCCAGCCAGCAGTCCGTGGAAACCGTGTCGGGCGTCCTGGCGGCGGCGGGAAGCTCGGTCACCCGGGTGGGCCACGGCCTCGACGCCATCGCGACCGCGACGGAGGCCCAACGCCAGACCAGCGCCCAGGTGGCCGGCGACATCGAGGCCATCGCCGCCATGGCGCGGGAGAACAACAGCGCGGTGGAACTCACCGCGGGATCGGCCCAGCACTTGCAGGCCCTGGCCGACAACCTCCAGGCGACGGTCAGCCGCTTCAGGACCTGACGGCCCGCCCGGCCAGGCGGTCACCCGCGGCTCAGCCGCGTTTCCAGGCCTCGTCCAGGGGCTCCAGTTCCAGTTCGAGCTTGTCCACCTGGGCCGCCACCTTCGCATCCTCGGCGTGGATGGCCAGGGACTCGTTGGCCAGCGCGAGCCGCCGGACCACGGCCGCCACCAGGCCCTGGCGGAAGTGTTCCAGGCACTCCTCGGAGGCAAGCGCCAGGGCGGCCGGATTCACCTCCAGGTAGGTGACCCGCGTCAGCGTGACCACGGTGGACGAGCGGCGGGGCATGGCCGTGTTCAGATAGGCGGTCTCGCCGACGCATTCCCCGGCGCCGATGGTCCCCAGGCGCTTGCCGGACAGGGAGACTTCCACCTCCCCCGTCACCAGGATGCCGAAGGCGGTGTCCTCCTCCCCTTCCTTCATCAGCACCGTGTCCGGGTCGATCTCCCGCCACTTGCTGATGCGCAGGGCCTCCCAGATCTCCACGTCCTCGAACTCGACGAAGAAGCCCAGCTTGCGCAGCGCCTCGAAGCGCCGGGTATCCATCGGCACGTAGTTGTCGTCGAGGATCTGGTAGCGGACCGCGGACAGGTCCTTGGCCATCTCGGCGCCGTTCTTGTACCGGGAATACAGGTCCTTCTCCAGTGCCTTCTGGATGATCCTGTCCATGGTCGTCGGCACGTTCGGGTTGAGCTGCGAGGCCGGCGGCGCATCGGCATTGATGATCTTGTAGACGAGCTGCGCCTGGTGCTTGGCCCGGAAGGGCAGGCGGCCGGTCAGGAGCTGGTAGAGCACGACGCCCAGGGAGTAGAGGTCCGTCTTCTGGTTCAGGGGGTAGCCCTTGATCTGCTCGGGCGACATGTAGGCCGGGGAGCCGACCCCCATGATGAAGGTCGAGTCCGCCTCGCTCTTCTTGCTGATGTCCAGGGCCAGGCCGAAGTCCGTGATCTTCACGTCCTCGTCGCCGACCATCATGATGTTGGCCGGCTTGATGTCCCGGTGCACCACCCCCTGCTTGAAGGCGTGGTCCAGGGCCAGGCAGCACTTGAAGATGATGCCGACCACCTGGTGCACGGGGAGCAGCTTGTCGAAGGTGACGAACTGGTCCAGGGCGTCGCCCTGCAGGAACTCCATGACGATGTAGGCCTGGTCCTCCTCGATCACCGTGTCGAAGACCTTGACGATGTTCGGGTGGTCCAGGACCTGCCCCACCTTGCCCTCGGTGGCGAAGAGCTTGCGGATCCGCCGGTTCCACTGGCCCTCGGAGGACTGGTCGAAGCGGACCAGCTTGACCGCCACCTGCTCGCCGTTCTCCGGGTTCTCGCAGAGGTAGACCGTGGCCGTGGCGCCCCGCCCGGCCTCCCGGATCACCTTGTATTTGCCAATGGATTCCATGGTCCCGTGCGGCCCGTCCGCGGGAAATTCCCGGTCGATATCCCGGGGGCAATGATAATCGAAGCGCTCCCGGGCCGATGGTCGCCGGAATCAATTCCCCCCCTCTTGAAATTCGGGCGGCCACCCCAATAAGTGGAGGGTTGTCCCGAAACCTTCCCAGCGAGCCATCGAAATGCAGGAAAACACCCCCGCCACGGATATCCCGCCGGAGAGCCTCGAGGCTCCCGGCAGCCACCCGCCCCCCGCCCCCGCGATGCCTCCGGAGGCCGCCGCCGCGCCCGACGTGATGCCCGGCCTGGAGGAACAGCTCCGCTTGGCCGAACTGAAGGCGGCCGAGCACCACGACGCCTGGCTGCGCGCCAAGGCCGAAACGGAGAACGTCCGCCGCCGGGGCCTGGAAGAGGCCCAGAAGGCCGGCAAATTCGCCGTCGAGAAGTTCGCCGGCGAGCTCCTGGCGGTCAAGGACAGCCTGGAGGCCGCCCTGGCCAACGAGAACCAGGATGCCGCCGCCCTGCGGGCCGGCGTGGAACTGACCCTGCGGCAGTTGGCCTCCGCCTTCGAGAAGTCCAGCCTGGTCGAGATCGCCCCCCTCGAGCAGAAGTTCGACCCCCACCGGCACCAGGCCATCAGCCAGGTCGAGGCGGACGGCGAGCCCAATCGCGTGGTCACGGTCCTGCAGAAGGGGTATGCCCTCCACGAACGGGTGATCAGGCCGGCCCTGGTGGTCGTTTCCAAGGCCCGTGCCGCCGAGCCCCCGGCCGCTTGAATCGGCCCCTGAAAACCCCATATCGAACACAGTCAAGTCATCCACGAACATCGAGGAAACCAACATGGGCAAGATCATCGGCATCGACCTGGGCACCACCAACAGCTGCGTCTCCATCATGGAGGGCGGCAAGCCCAAGGTCATCGAGAACTCCGAGGGCGCCCGCACGACGCCGTCCATCGTCGCCTACGCCGACGACGGCGAGATCCTGTGCGGCGCCCCGGCCAAGCGCCAGGCGGTCACCAACGCCAAGAACACCCTGTTCGCCGTGAAGCGCCTGATCGGTCGCCGCTTCGAGGAGAAGGAAGTGCAGAAGGACATCGACCTGATGCCCTTCCGGATCCTCAAGGCCGACAACGGCGACGCCTGGGTGGAAGCGCGCGGCAAGAAGATGGCGCCGCCCCAGGTTTCCGCCGAGGTGCTGAAGAAGATGAAGAAGACCGCCGAGGACTACCTGGGCGAGGAGGTGACGGAAGCGGTCATCACGGTTCCGGCCTACTTCAACGACTCCCAGCGCCAGGCCACCAAGGACGCCGGCCGCATCGCCGGCCTGGAGGTGAAACGCATCATCAACGAGCCGACCGCCGCCGCGCTGGCCTTCGGCATGGACAAGCAGGAGGGCGACCGCAAGATCGCCGTTTATGACCTGGGCGGCGGCACCTTCGACATCTCCATCATCGAGATCGCCGAACTGGACGGCGAGCACCAGTTCGAGGTGCTCTCCACCAACGGCGACACCTTCCTGGGCGGCGAGGACTTCGACCAGCGGATCATCGACTACATCATCGGCGAGTTCAGGAAGGACCAGGGCGTGGACCTGAAGGCCGACGTGCTGGCCCTGCAGCGGCTCAAGGAAGCCGCCGAGAAGGCCAAGATCGAGCTTTCCTCGGGGCAGCAGACCGAGATCAACCTGCCCTACATCACCGCCGACGCCACCGGGCCGAAGCACCTGACCATGAAGATCACCCGGGCCAAGTTCGAGTCCCTGGTGGAGGACCTGATCGAGCGGACCATCGAGCCCTGCCGCATCGCCATCAAGGACGCCGGCGTCAAGGTTTCCGACATCGGCGACGTGATCCTCGTGGGCGGCATGACCCGGATGCCCAAGGTCCAGGAGAAGGTCCGCGAATTCTTCGGCAAGGAGCCGCGCAAGGACGTGAATCCGGACGAGGCCGTGGCCGTCGGCGCCTCCATCCAGGGCGGCGTGCTGCAGGGCGAGGTCAAGGACGTCCTGCTGCTCGACGTGACGCCCCTGTCCCTGGGCATCGAGACCCTGGGGGGCGTCATGACCAAGCTGATCGCCAAGAACACGACCATCCCTACCAAGACCAGCCAGGTCTTCTCCACCGCCGACGACAACCAGTCGGCCGTCACCATCCACGTGCTCCAGGGCGAGCGGGAGATGGCCGCGGGCAACAAGAGCCTCGGCCAGTTCAACCTCTCCGACATTCCCCCGGCGCCGCGCGGCATGCCGCAGATCGAGGTCACCTTCGACATCGACGCCAACGGCATCCTGCACGTGTCGGCCAGGGACAAGGGCACCGGCAAGGAGAACAAGATCACAATCAAGGCCAACTCCGGGCTCTCGGAGGCCGAGATCCAGGCCATGGTGCGCGACGCCGAGGCCCACGCCGAGGAGGACAAGAAGGCCCATGCCCTGGTGGAGGCGCGCAACCAGTGCGACGCCCTCGTCCATTCGGTGCGCAAGGCCCTGGCCGAGCACGGCGACAAGGTGGAGGCGGACGAGAAGGCCCGGATCGAGACGGCCATCAAGGAAGCCGAGGAGGCCATCAAGGGCAACGACAAGGACGCCCTCGATGCCAAGTCCCAGGCCCTGGCCCAGGCCAGCCAGAAGTTGGGCGAGAAGATCTACGCCCAGCAGCAGGCGGCCGGCGGCGGCGCCCAGCCGGGCGCCCAGGCTTCCGGCGGCGGCGGCGAGGCCAAGAAGGACGACGGCGACGTGGTGGATGCCGAGTTCACGGAAGTCAAAGACAAGAAGTAAACGAAAAACCATGAACCACGGAGGCACAGAGACACGGAGTTCTCCCTCTGTGGCCCTCTCTGTGCCTCTGTGTCTCTGTGGTGAATGGACCCATGGCTAAACGCGACTATTACGAAGTTCTCGGCGTCAATCGCGACGCGTCCGACGACGAGATCAAGAAGGCCTACCGCAAGCTGGCCATGAAGTTCCATCCGGACCGCAATCCGGACAATCCCAAGGCCGAGGAGCAGTTCAAGGAGGCCAAGGAGGCCTACGAGATCCTCTCCGATGGCCAGAAGCGGGCCGCCTACGACCAGTTCGGCCACGCCGGGGTGGATCCGTCCGCCGGCGCCGGACCGGGTGCCCAGGGCTTCGGCGGATTCGCCGACGCCTTCTCGGACATCTTCGGCGACATCTTCGGCGGCGGGCGGGGCAACCGCTCCAACGTCTATCGGGGCGCCGACCTGCGCTACAACCTCGAGATCAGCCTCGAGGACGCCGCCCGCGGCACCGAGACCCGGATCCGCATCCCGACCATGGCCGAATGCGACACCTGCCACGGCAGCGGCGCCCGCAAGGGAAGCGAGCCCAAGACCTGCCCCACCTGCGGCGGCCATGGGCAGGTGCGCATGCAGCAGGGGTTCTTCTCCATCCAGCAGACCTGCCCCAAGTGCCATGGCACCGGCCGCTACATCGCGGACCCCTGCGGGACCTGCCACGGCGCCGGCCGCGTCAAGCAGCACAAGACCCTGTCGGTGAAGATTCCCGCGGGCATCGACGAGGGCGATCGAATCCGCCTGTCCGGCGAGGGGGAGCCCGGGGTGAACGGCGGCCCGCCGGGCGACCTCTACGTCCAGGTGCACCTGAAAGCCCATGCCGTCTTTCAGCGGGACCACGACGACCTGCACTGCGAGATGCCGGTCAGCTTCGCGACGGCCGCCCTCGGCGGCGAGATCGAGATCCCCACCCTCGATGGGGTGGCGCGCCTGCGCGTCCCGGCGGAAACCCAGACCGGCAAGGTCTTCCGCCTGCGTGGCAAGGGCATCAAGGGCCTGCGCAGCATCGGCCAGGGCGACCTGCTGTGCCATGTGGTCGTCGAAACCCCGGTGAGCCTCACGGAGCGGCAGAAGGAGCTCTTGCGCGAGTTCGAGGAGATCAGCGCCAGCAATTCCGGCAAGCACAACCCCCGCGCCCAGAGCTGGATGGACAAGGTGCGGGACTTCTTCGGGGGTTGAACGGAGCAATCCCGCTCCTTGCGGCGGAGGCTGACCGGAGCGCAGCAAAGGTCAAGCCGCGCAGCGGCGGCCGTAGCCACACCCCCGCGGACTTCTTCGGGGGTTGAACGGAGCAATCCCGCCCCTTGCGGCGGAGGCTGACCCAAGCGGCGTCGGACGCGCCGGGCCCGATCCCGGGCCCACGGCGCCCATGGATCATGGCCCCGCCGGCTCCTAGAAGCGCCGGAACCCCGGGTCCCCGCGTTCCCTCTGGTAGATGTCGCGCCGCGCGTCCTGGATGTCGCGGCGCAATTGCCGGCGCTCCTCGGGGCTCAGGCGTCCGCCCCGGCCATCGCCGCCCTCATCCCTTCCGAATCCCTGTCCGGGTATCGGCGCCATGGGGGAATGGCGCCGGTCGTCGGGAAGCGGACGTTGCCTTGGATCCGGACGGTATTCCTGGGCGGCGGCCGGCATGATGGCCGTTGCCGCGGCTGCCCAGAGCAGCGCCGCCGTCGCCCGCCAAACCGCGTTCCTCATGTGTCGTCGCTCCGCTTTCCGCCCTGTCGCCCGGGCACGCCCCCGGCCGGCTTCGGGTCCGCCATTCCGTCCGGCGCGGCGTCGGCAACGCCCTGCGCGCCCGCGCCGGAAATGCCGCCGGAACTGCCCGCCGCCTTCGTGGCGAGCCACCCCGAGTCGTCGGCCGTCACTTGTCCGGATCGCACGCCATGCACCAGCCGCTGGTGGAGATTGTAATAGCGTTGATGGTCCGCTTCGTCCCCCGGCACCGCCGCCAGCGCGGTCGGGAGGGCGATGGCCAGTCCCATCAGGGCAACGACGTCGGCAAGGCGGGTGTCCATGGCGATTCCTTCGCGATGAGGCCTTTCGGCACGCAGGCCATGTTCCGCCCCGGGTGTAAAGGATCTGTATGGGGCCGGCCGCCAAGTGTAAGAAGCTGTAAGGCCCGGCTGGCATGTCCCCGCGCTTACCGTTAGCATTCGCGCCATGAGCGAGAACAGACGCAAGATCCTCGTCGTCGACGACGACATCAAGCTGCGCCAGCTGCTGGAGCGCTACCTGATCCAGCAGGGGTTCGCCGCGCGGGCGGTGGACGGGGCGCAGGCCATGGACAAGGCCCTGGCCCGGGAACTCTACGACCTCGTCGTCCTCGACCTGATGATGCCCGGCGAGGACGGGCTGGCCGTCTGCCGGCGCCTGCGCGGCGCCGGAAATGATGTCGCCATCATCATGCTGACCGCCAAGGGGGACGAAGTGGACCGCATCGTCGGCCTCGAGATGGGGGCCGACGACTACCTGCCCAAGCCCTTCAACCCGCGGGAACTGGTGGCCCGCATCCAGGCCGTGCTGCGCAGGAAGGCCGCCCCGCCGCCCCCGGGCGCGCCGGCCGCGGTGGAGGAGGTTGTCGAGTTCGGCGCCGTGCGGCTCAACCTGGCAACCCGGCAACTGGAGCGCCAGGGCCAGACCGTCCAGCTCACCACCGGCGAATTCGCGGTGCTGCAGGTCCTGGTGGCCCATCCGCGCCAGCCCATGAGCCGGGACAAGCTGATGGAGCTGGCCCGCGGCCGCGAATACGAGGTCTTCGACCGGGCCATCGACGTGCAGGTCTCCCGGCTGCGCAAGCTGGTGGAGGAGGATCCCGCGAAGCCGCGCTACATCCAGACCGTGTGGGGCTTCGGCTACGTCTTCGTGCCGGATGGGCAGAAGCATTAGTCTCACCGCCAAGCGCCCCGGCGGGCGGAGCGGGCGCCGGTGAGGTTTCTCCCCAGGACCCTGCTCGTCCGCACCTTCCTGCTCCTGGCCGGGTTGATGCTCTTGTCCGTGCTCGCCTGGTTTGCGGTGTTCAACATCTACGAGCGGGAACCCCGGGCCCGGCAGCTTGCCCAGACCCTGGTCAGCGTGGCCAACCTCACCCGGGCGGCCCTCGTCTCGGCCCGCCCGGATGCCCGCCTCGGCCTGCTGGCGGAACTGTCCGACCGGGAGGGAATCCACATCTACCCGGCGGAGCCCGGGGACCGGATCGCGCCCCTTCCGGACAATCCCTTCCTGCAGACGGTCCTGGCCCGGGTCCGCGAGGAACTCGGCCCCGCGACCCGCATGACCCTCGAGATGGATGGCGAGCGCGCCATCTTCGTCAGCTTCCGCATCGACGAGTCCGACGAGGACGAGTTCTGGCTCGTGCTGCCCAGCGAACGGCTCAACCGGGCGTTCCCCGTCCAGTGGCTGGGCTGGGGTTCGGCGGCCCTGCTCCTGTCCCTGCTCGGCGCATGGCTCATCGTCGCGCGGGTTGCCCGGCCGCTGAAGATCCTGGCCCACGCGGCCCGCATCACCGGCCAGGGGGGGCAGGCCCCGCCGGTTCCGGAAACCGGACCCATCGAGGTGGAGACCCTGGCCCGCAGCTTCAACCAGATGACGCGGGACCTGGCCCGTCTCGACCAGGACCGGGCGCTGATCCTGGCCGGCGTGTCCCACGACCTGCGCACGCCGCTCACCCGGCTGCGCATGGGCATCGAGATGGCCGACCTGGAGGACGGGACGCGGGAGGCGATGGTGGCCGACGTGGAGGAGATGGACCGGACCATCGGGCAGTTCCTCGTCTTCGCCCGCGGCACCGAGGCGGAGGCCGCCGAGCCGGTGGATCTGCCGGTGCTGCTGGAGGACGTGGTGGAGGGCTTTCGCCGCCGGGGGATCCCGGTGGACACCGATCTCGCGCCGCTCCGGCCGGCCGCGATTCCCGCCGACGGCCTGCGCCGCTGCGTCGGGAACCTGCTGGAAAACGCGGCCCGGCACGGCGGCGGCTCGGCCCTTAGGGTGAGCCTGCGCGACGCGCCGGGAGCCATCGTCATCGAGGTGGCCGACCGGGGACCGGGCATCCCGCCCGGCGAGGTGGAACGACTCAAGCTCCCCTTCACCCGCCTGGAGGGCGCCCGCAGCAACACCGGCGGATCGGGTCTGGGACTGGCGATCGTGGACCGCTGGGCGCGGGGCCGGGGCGGCCGTTTCGAACTCCTCCCGCGGGAGGGGGGCGGCCTGCTGGCGCGTATTACAATCCCGGCCCCATGAGCGTCACGCCCGGCTGCCCGCCGGCAAGAACAGGAGGGAAAGCAGTCCCATGAGCACGCCCGGAACCGTCACCCCCTACGACCTGGCCGGCGGCGAAGCCGGCGTCCGGGCCCTCGTCCGGCGTTTCTACGAGCTGATGGACACCCTGCCGGAGGCCTATGCCATCCGCAAGCTGCATCCGACCGATCTCGCCGGGTCGGAGGAAAAGCTCTACATGTACCTGACCGGCTACCTGGGCGGCCCCCAGCTCTACATGGAAAAGCACGGTCACCCGCGGCTGCGGGCGCGCCACCTGCCCTTTCCCATCGGCGGCAACGAACGCGACCAATGGATGCTCTGCATGCGCCAGGCCATGGCCGAGTGCATCCCCGACGAGCGCCTTCGGGCCGGCCTCGACAAGGCCCTGACCGACCTGGCCGACCACATGCGCAATCGGCCGGGCTGACGCGGCCGAAGCCGGGGCGGGCGCCGCCAGGCCCCCGGGCCGAACCGGAACGCCGGGGCCGGGGGTCGGCGGCGTCCGGGAACTTCGGTGCGCCGGCCGCGGTCCACCCGGAATCTTGAACCCTGAAGGAATGACGATGGCGCCGACCCTCAGGACCCTCGCCTGCTGCATCCTGCCCGCCCTGGCGGGCGCATGGTATCCAGGGCTGGTGCCATCGGCCTTCGCCCAGGTCCCCCCCAAGCTGGCCGCCGCGAAATACTTCCCGGACAGGACGGAGTTCGCGCTCCTGGAGGGTCCCCTGGTCCGGGACGGCAGACGCTGGTCCCTGGCGGACCAGAAAGGCAAGTACGTCGCCGTCGTCCTCTGGTCGGTGGATTGCAGGTACTGCTACGAGGAGTTGCCCGACCTGCACGCCTTCTGGGCCAAGCACCGGGACCGGGGCTTCGAACTGGTCGGCCTGAGTGTCGATGACGGCGCCGACGAGGTGCGCGAATACCTGGCCCGTTACCGCAAGCTCGGATTTCCCGTCCTCTGGCGGATGCAGGAAGGCGTTCGCGACGGCTTCGCCCGGGCCGTCGGCACCCCCACGCTTTACGTCGTGGACCGCAAGGGCGAGATCGTCTTCAAGCGTTTCGGGCAGTTGCGGGAGGAGCACTACGCGTGGATCGCCGACCAGCTGGGGCGGCCGAATTGAGCCGGACCGCCGGACTGCTCGCCGCCCTGGCCGCCGCCACGCTGGCGCCGCCCGGCGTCGCGGCGGAACCCTTCCGCACCAGGCATTTCGAATACCGCATCCTGGGTTTCACGTTTTCCGGCGGATATCGCGGATACGCGCCGCCGGAAGGGCGGAAGCTGGCCGTCGTCGAGTTCGAGGCGCGCAACATCGACCAGGAGCCCCGGGCGGTGTTCATCGGCACCCTGCACGCGGAACGCCAGGGCGTGGCCGTCCGCTTCGACGAGCCGCAGCCGGTGCCGGGCCTGGCCGACAAGCTGTTTTCCGAACTGCCGGTCGGAGCCCGGGAGACGATGCGCTTCGCCTACGAGGTACCGTCCGACCTGCCGGAGGACTCCCGCTGGGCATGGGAACCGGCCCGGGCGGGAGGCCGCCGCCTGCCGCTGCCGGTGCCCGCAAAGCCCTGAGGCGGGCAAGCGTCCTGCGCGCAGACTCCGGCGCGCCAGGCGATGCCATCGGCTGCCCGGGGGCAGCCCATGCCGCGCACCCCGGCCGGTGGGTTCGCCGCGGAGACCTGGACCTCGCGGGATGGCGCGGAACGGGCTTCCGGCCCCCGCCGGCAGGCGCCTAGACCAGGTCGGCGCTGGCCTGGCGGCGCCGCAGGGCCCGGGCGTGCCGGTGACGGGCCATCAACCGGGGATCCGTGACCACCTTCCCGATGGTCTCGCCCACCACCATCACCACGCCCAGCAGCGGCAGCACCAGCATCAGGCCAGAGATGCCGGCCACCGCGCCACCCGCGAATATCATCAGCACGGTGACCAGGGGATGCATGTGCAGGCTCTTGCCGATGGTCAGCGGCATGTACACGAAGTCGTCCAGCAGGCGGACCAGGATGAACAGCCCGATGGTCCAGTAGGCCATCGCCGGCTGGTCCGGAAAATCTGTGGCCGCCACCAGCACGACCAGGAGGCCGCCGAGGATGGACCCCACGTAGGGCACCCAGGCGAGCACCGCGCAGGCCAAGCCCAGGGCGAGCGGCCCGGGGATTCCCAGTATCCAGAGCCCCAGGGCCAGGGTGACCGTGTCCAGGATGGTCAGCTTGATCAGGCCCTGGAAATACGCCCGGGAAGTCAGGTCCACCTCGTGCAGCAGGTAAAGGGTCTTCTCGAAGAAGGCGTTGGGCACGGCCCGGCCCAGGAAGCGCTTGAACCGGCGCCCGTCGCGGAGCAGGAAGAAGGCCAGAAAGGGCGCCAGCAGCAGGGAGGGTGTCCATGCCATGATGCCCATCGCGATGGGTTCCAGGTGCTCGTTCAGCCCCCCCATGGAATGATTCAGCTTGCCCATGGCCGTTTCCGCGAAGCGGGCGTTGGCCAGCATGCTCCAGCGGGCCTCCATGGCCCACAGGGAACGCTCCAGCAGTTTCAGGCCCCCGGTCACGTAGCGCTCCACGCCGGCCTGCCAGTCCACGACCTGGGTCGCCACCCAGGGCACCATCAGGGCCCCGCAGG
The DNA here is from genome assembly GCA_016791145.1 of Rhodocyclaceae bacterium. Taxonomy (GTDB): domain Bacteria; phylum Pseudomonadota; class Gammaproteobacteria; order Burkholderiales; family Rhodocyclaceae; genus JAEUNJ01. The sequence goes on from JAEUNJ010000143.1 coordinate 13,412, forward strand.
CACCCAGGACCACCAGGAAGGCGCCGGTCACCCAGGCCGCAGCCGCGTCGCGCGAGAGGCCGCGGAACACGAGTTGCTGGACCGGCGGATACAGGAAATAGTAGAGGATCAGGGCGAGCAGGAAAGGCACCACCAGCCAGAGGATCTTCTGCAGCACCAGGAGCAGCAGGCAGGTGGCGGCGACGATCCCCGTCCAGACGACGGGTCCCGAACCGTTGCGGAACGTGTTCATGCCGGCGGGCACCTAGAGGTGCTGGTCCTGCCGGGCCCCCAGGGTGGCCTCGCGCAGGCGGATGCCGATGTGGCGGGCGAGCTGCAGCGAGATCTTCGAGGCGATCAGGGCGTGGGTCTCCAGCAGGCCCAGGAAATCGGCCCGGAAGAAGACGGCCAGGCGGCAGGCGGTGGCGGCGCGGGCCTGGGCGACGCGGGGCGCGTTGTCCAGCAGGGCCAGGTCGCCGAAGAAGGTGCCGGTGCCGAGTTCGGCGATGCGGCCTTCCACCGGGCGGCCCTGCCGGCAGATCAGCACCGTGCCTTCCAGCACGATGTAGATGGCCTGGCCTTCCTCACCCTCGTCGAATATGACTTCGTCCTTGAGGTAATCCCGCTCGTGGAGCAGGCCATCCACGATCTGGAGTTCGCGCGGCGTCAGGTTGACGAACAGCGACAGGGCGCGCAGGCGCTCCAGGCGGGGCGAAACGGGCTTGGGACTGAACAGGGCCAAGGGATTCTCCGGGGACCGGCGGATTCTAATCCAAGGCCGTCCCCGGGTCCCCGGGCAGCGGCCAGCGACCGAGGATTTCGTAACGGGCCCCCGCCTGGCCCAGGTGGGAGCGGACCAGCACGAATTCCCGCACGGGCCAGCGGACCGGTTCCGGCATCGCCGGCGCGGCCTCGCACCGGCAGTCCCGCAGCAGGGTCAGGTGGGCCGCAAAGGGACGCCGCTCGACCGGGAAACCGGCCTCGCCGAGGGACCGGGCGAGTGCTTCGGCCAGCGCCGGCAGGGCCGGGTCCGGTTCCGCGCAACCGGCCCAGAGGATGCGGTTGTGCCGCCACCAGCCCAGCCGGTCGAGGACCAGGTCGAAGGCCCGGACGTCCTTGCCCGCCGCGGCTGCGGCCGCCGCCTGGACGAGCCCGGGGAACCGGTCCACGCCCACGTCGCCCAGGAAGGCCAGGGTCAGGTGGATCGTCTCGCGCGTCATGGCGCGGCCGCCGCATTCGCGGCGGGCGGCCGCGGCAACCCGGTGCAGGATGCCGCCGGCCTGCCCCGGCGGCCAGACCGCGAAGAACACCCGCATGGCCGGGCCTTCCGGTCGGGCCACGGGTTCAGCCGGCCGGCACCAGCAGTGCCACGGCCTCGGCGGCGATGCCCTCGCGGCGCCCCACGAAACCGAGCCGCTCCGTTGTCTTCCCCTTCACATTGACCCGGTCGACGGGAATGCCCAGGTCCTCGGCGATGCGCTGCCGCATGGCCGGCACGTGGGGCGCGATGCGCGGCGCCTGGGCAATCACGGTGGCATCCACGTTGCCGATCACCCAGCCGGCGGCGCGGACCCTCTCGACGGCCCGCCGCAGCAGCAGGCGGCTGTCGGCATCCTTCCAGGCGGGCTCGGAATCGGGGAACAGCCCGCCGATGTCGCCGCAACCCGCCGCCCCGAGGACGGCATCGGTGATCGCGTGCAGGAGCACGTCGGCATCGGAATGGCCCGCCAGCCCGAGCGGATGGTCGATCGTCACGCCGCCCAGGATCAGGCGGCGCCCGGGAACGAGGGCATGGACGTCGCAGCCCTGGCCGATGCGGAAAGGTGGGTTCATGCCGTCTTCCTCCGGCTCTCGAGGATCAGTTCCGCCAGCGCCAGATCGCGGGGAAAGGTGACCTTGAAGTTGGTCGCGTCGGCGGGCACCAGGCGCGGCGACAGACCCAGGGCCTCGACCGCGCCGGCCTCGTCGGTGACGTCGGGATGGGCGGCCAAAGCTTCCGCCAGCAGCCCGTGGCGGAACATCTGCGGCGTCTGGGCCTGCCACAGATGCTCGCGCGGTATCGTCTCGGCGACCCGCTCCTCGGCGCCGGCGCCGCGCTTGAGGGTGTCGGCCACCGGCAGGGCCAGGATGCCGCCCACCGGATCCCCGGCCAGCGTGGCGATCAGGGTCTCCACGTGGCCGGTGGAAAGGCAGGCCCGCGCCGCATCGTGGACCAGCACCCAGTCCTCCGGCGTGACCCGGCCGGCCATGGCGGCCAGGCCGTTGGCCACGCTGGCGGCCCGGGTGGCGCCGCCGCAGCGCAGGACCGACAGCCGGTCGGACAGGTCCCGCCACTCGTGCCGGTCCCACTCCCCGTCGTCGGGGGACAGGACCACGAAGACGCGCTCGATGGCGGGCACCGCGGCGAGCGTGGCGAGGGGGTGGCGGATCAGCGGATGCCCGCACAGGGGCAGGTATTGCTTGGGCAGGGCGGCACCCATGCGGGTGCCGCCGCCGGCCGCGGGGACGAGGGCAAAGCAGGCCATCGGCGGATTGTAAGGACTACAATGAATTCGAACAAAGCCACCGGAGATGGCGGAACGAAAGGGGGCATGGTGTGAGCCTTGCCGGCTGGGATCTTCCCGAAGGCGTGATGGCCTTCGCCACCGCCCTGGCGGTGGGGCTGCTGATTGGCCTGGAGCGGGAACGCAAGGCCGAGGCGAAGGCCGGCCTGAGGACCTTCGCCCTGGTGTCGGTGCTGGGGGCGCTTTCGGCAATGATCGCCCGGGAGACGGGCAGCGGCTGGATCATCGCCGCCGGGCTCCTCGTGGTCGGAGCGATGATGATCGTCTCCCATGCGGTCGACCCCCAGGACGACGGTGACCCGGGCACCACGACGATGGCCGCGCTGATGGTGGCCTACTGCCTGGGCGCGGCCATCTGGTTCGGGCACGGCACCCTGGCGGTGATGCTGGGCATCGCGACCACGGTGCTGCTCTACTTCAAGGCCCAGTTGCAGGGCATCAGCAAGAGCCTGACCCACCGGGACCTGATCTCCATCTTCCAGTTCTCGGTGCTGTCCTTCATCATCCTGCCCATCCTGCCGAACCGGGACTTCGGGCCCTACGGGGCCTTCAATCCGCACCAGATCTGGTGGATGGTCGTGCTGATCTCCGGGGTGTCGCTGGCCGGCTATGCCGCCCTGCGCCTCGTCGGGGCCCGCTACGGCGCCACGGTCATCGGCTTCCTGGGGGGGCTCGTCTCCTCCACCGCCACCACCCTCGTGTTCGCCCGCAACGCCCGCTCGGATGCCGACCTGGCCCGCACCGCCGCCGTGGTGATCCTGCTCGCGAACCTGATGGTGATGATCCGCCTCTGCGTCGTGTCGGCCGTCGTGGCGCCCTCGCTGCTGCCGTCCCTGGCCGCGGTGCTCGGCGTCGGCTTCGCCGGCGGCCTGCTGGTCGCGGCCTGGGACTGGCGCGGAATCGGCGCGAGCGGCGAGTTGCCGCTGCCCGAGGTGACGAACCCGACGGAACTGCGCACGGCCGTCACCTTCGGCGCCGTCTATGCCATTGTCTTGCTGCTTTCCGCGTGGCTGCAGGACGAGGCCGGCAGCAAGGGCCTTTACCTGGTGTCGCTGGCATCGGGCCTCACCGACGTGGACGCGATTGCCCTGTCCAGCCTCCGGCTGTTCGGCATCGAAAAGCTGTCCGCCGGCGAGGCGGTCACGTCCATCGCCCTGGCGACGCTGGCCAACCTCGTCTTCAAGAGCGGCCTCGTGATCGCCATCGGCGGCGGCGGGCTGGCGCGCCGGACCCTGCCGGGCATGGCCGCCATGGCGATCGGGATCGGCGCCGCGCTGGCGGCGAGCGCTTGAAAGCAGCGGGACCGGCCCCATCCGGTGGAAAGGAGACCCCCATGAACACGACCGCATCCATCCGCCCCCCCGCCGTCGCCGGCATGTTCTACCCGGGAAATGCCCGGGATCTGGCCGGCGACGTGGCCGCCATGCTCGGCGCGGCGCACCCGCCGGCCCTGCGCCCGAAGGCCCTGATCGCGCCCCACGCCGGGTACGTCTATTCGGGCCCGGTGGCCGCCGAGGCCTATGCCCTGCTCTCCCCCCTGCGCGGGCAGGTCCGCCGGGTGGTGCTGCTCGGGCCGACCCACCGGGTGCCCGTGCGCGGCATCGCCGTGCCGTCCGTGGCGGCCTTCGCGACCCCGCTGGGCGTCGTTCCGGTGGACCGGGAAGCCATCGCCGACCTGGCTGGCCTGCCCCAGGTGGGGATCAGCGATGCGGCCCACGCCCAGGAACACTCGCTGGAAGTCCACCTGCCCTTCCTGCAGGCGGTCCTGGGTTCCTTCGCCCTCGTCCCCCTGGCGGTCGGCCACGTGTCCCCCGGGCAAGTGGCCACGGTCCTGGAACGCCTCTGGGGCGGCGACGAAACGCTGATCGTCATCAGTTCGGACCTGTCCCACTACCACGGCTACGAAACGGCCCGCCGCCTCGATCGGGAGACCGCCGACCGGATCCTCCGGCTGGAGCCCCTGGAAGACCACGAACAGGCCTGCGGCGCGACCCCGATCAACGGCCTGCTGGAGGTGGCCCGGCGCAAGGCCCTCACGCCCACCCTGCTGGACCTGCGCAACTCCGGCGATACGGCCGGCGACCGCTCGCGGGTGGTCGGCTACTGTTCGGTCTGCTTCACGGAGGCCGGCCATGACCGATGACCTGGGCAGTGCCCTGCTCGTCCGGGCCCGCAACGCCATCGCCGCCGAGTTCGGGCTGGAAGGGAGGCCGGAACCGGAGAACGCGGCCCTCGCCGAACCCGGCGCCACCTTCGTCACCCTGACCCAGGACGGCCAGTTGCGCGGATGCATCGGGTCCCTGGAAGCCTGGCGCAAGCTGGACGGCGACGTGCGCGAGAACGCCCGGGCCGCGGCCTTCCGCGACCCGCGCTTTCCGCCCCTCGTCCGCGACGAACTGGCGCGCACCCGGGTGGAGGTCTCGCTGCTCACGGCGCCCGAACCCATGACGTTCACGGACGAGGCGGACGCCCTGCGGCAGTTGCGCCCCGGCATCGACGGCGTCATTTTCGAAGTCGGGCGGCACCGGTCCACCTTTCTGCCCCAGGTCTGGGAAAGCCTGCCCGACCGGCGGGAATTCATGGGCCACCTGAAATACAAGGCGGGATTGCCGCCCAATTTCTGGTCCCCCGAGGTCCGGCTCTACCGCTACGAAGTCCAGAAGTGGAAGGAGTCCACATGAATGACGAATCCCGCCCCGCGCCGCCGGAACCCCTGTCCGGCACCCCCGCCCGCTGGTGGCACAAGCTGGACGACGGGAGGATCCAGTGCGACCTCTGCCCGCGCGACTGCCGCCTGCACGAAGGGCAACGGGCCGCCTGCTTCGTGCGCGCCATGAAGGACGGGGAGATGATCCTCACCACCTACGGGCGAAGCTCCGGCTTCTGCATCGACCCCATCGAGAAGAAGCCCCTGAACCATTTCTATCCGGGCAGTTCCATCCTGTCCTTCGGCACCGCCGGCTGCAACCTGGCCTGCAAGTTCTGCCAGAACTGGGACATCTCCAAGTCCCGGGAGATGGACACCCTGATGGACGACGCCACGCCCGAGGCCATCGCCCGCGCCGCCCGGCGTTACGGGGCGCGCAGCGTCGCCTTCACCTACAACGATCCGGTCATCTTCGCCGAATACGCCATGGACACGGCCGATGCCTGCCATGCCGAGGGCGTGAAGACCGTGGCGGTCACCGCCGGCTACATGCATGCCGCGCCGGCCCGGGAGTTCTACGCAAAGATGGACGCGGCCAACGTGGACCTGAAGGCCTTCACGGACGACTTCTACGTGAAGCTCTGCGGCGGCCGCCTGCAGCCGGTCCTCGACACCCTGGCCCACGTATGGCACGAGACCGCGTGTTGGCTCGAGATCACCACGCTGCTGATCCCCGGGCGCAACGACTCGGACGCCGAGGTCCGGGAGCTCTCCCGCTGGTGCTTCCGGGAGCTGGGCCCGGACGTGCCGCTCCACTTCTCGGCCTTCCACCCGGATTACAAGCTGCTGGACGCCCCGGCGACGCCGAAGGAGACGCTGGCCCGGGCGCGGAGGATCGCCCTGGAGGAAGGCCTGCGCTACGTCTACACGGGGAACGTGCATGACCGGGCCGGCGACGCCACGCGCTGCCCCGGCTGCGGCACGACGGTGATCGAGCGGGACTGGTACGAGATCCTCGCCTACCGGCTGGACGACACCGGCCATTGCCTCAAGTGCGGCACCGCCATCGCCGGCCGGTTCGAGAAATTCGGTCCCGCCTTCGGCGCCCGCAGGATTCCGGTGCGCCTGCACGCCGCCTGAGCGGCCCGGCGGGGTCCGGCCCCGGGCGCCCGACGCACGCCAGGGGAATGCGAATATCCGGCGGGGATGTGGCATCATTGCCCGCGTTCCAGGCCGGACGAGCGACCCGTCCGGCAACGCATTCAAACAAGATCCGGTCGCGGGGGAGAACATCGCCATGGCAACGCTTCGCCGGTCCTCGATCGCCACGCAGTTGATCGTTACGACGGCCGCCCTGTTGGGCGTCCTCGTGCTCGCCGCCATCCTGGCCCTCGGCAAGCTCGCTTCCGATGCGGCCTTGCGGACCACGGAAAAGACCATCGACGATGAAGTCCGGTTGATGGCCGGCACCGCCGAATCCTATTTCGCCGCGGTGCGCGAGCGCGGCGAGCGGGAGTTCCGGGCCTTCGAGAGCTACCTGCCGGGCAGGATCGTCGAGGCCGGGGGGTCGATGCGGACCGGGGAGGCCGACCTGCCCGTCCTCAAGGCCGGCAACGAGACCCTGAACGGCAACCGCGCGCATATCGAGGGATTCAAGAACCTGTTCGGCAGCGATGCGGCGGTGCTGTCCGTCCGCGACGGACGCGTCTTCCGTGCCGCGACGCTGCTCAAGAAGGACGGCAGGTACATGGACGGGACCGAAATCGCCGCCACCGACCCGGTCGCCAGGGCCCTCGCCGCGGGCCAGGAGTACCAGGGGCTCACCTTCCGCACCGGCAAGTACTATTTCAGCAACGTCAAGCCGCTGAAGGATGCGTCCGGCCGCGTCTTTGCGGCCATCTCCGTGCGCATCGACGTGGATCCGGAACTCAAGCAGATCCGGGACCTGTTCGGAAAGGTGGTGCCCGGGAAGACCGGCTACGTGATCGTCGTGCGCCCCACCGGCGACGACAAGATCGCCGAATTCGTGCTGCATCCCAAGTTGCAGGGCCAAACCGTCGTGGAATCCTCGCCGCCCGCCCTGCAGCAGATGATCAAGGGCATGCTCGAATCCCGGTCGGGCGTGGTCCACTACGAGTATCCGGACGCCGCCGACGGGGGCCGCCTCAAGGCCAAGATCCTGGTCTATCGTCCCTCGGAAAGCTGGAACTGGGTGATCGCCTCCGGCAGCTTCGTCGAGGAATTCACCGGCGAGGCGATCCGCCAGCGCAACCTCCTGCTGATCGCGGCGCTGGTGATCGGCGGGCTGTTCATGGCGGCCATCCACTTCCTGATCCGCAACCGGCTGGCCCCGCTGGCCACCGCCGTGCAGGCCACCGAGCGCCTGGGCGCCGGAGACCTGCAGCCGGTGGAATCGCCGGGCGCCGCCGGCAGCGCCAACGAGGTGGACAAGATGACCTACTCCCTCTCCCAGGCGGTCCAGGCGATGCGGGAGATGATCGGGCAGGTCGATGAGAGCGCCAGGCGCCTGCTCCAGGCGGCGGCCGACATGGAGTCGTCGGCCGGGGACACGCTGACCCGCATCCGCGACCAGGCCTCCTCGGCCTCGGGGCTGGCCGCATCGGTGGAGGAAGTGTCGGTCAGCATCTCGCATACCGCCGACAACGCCCGGGAAGCCGCCGAGGTCACCGGCCGCGCCCATGCCGCCGGCGAGACCGGCCGCAGCCGCGTCGAGGCGACCGTCGCCGAGATGGAGCGGATCGCGGTGGAGATACATGATTCCGCCGGCCTGATCCAGTCCCTCGGCAATCGATCGGCGCAGATTTCCGCCATCATCAGCGTGATCAAGGACATCGCCGACCAGACGAACCTGCTGGCCCTCAACGCCGCGATCGAGGCGGCCCGGGCCGGCGAACAGGGCCGCGGATTCGCGGTCGTTGCCGACGAGGTGCGCAAGCTCGCCGAGCGGACCAGCGTGTCCGCCCAGGAGATCGCCGAGACCATCGCCAACATGGTCCGGGAGACCGATGCCGCGGTGGACCGGATGCAGGCGGTCTCGGACGAGATGTCCCGGGGCGTCGCCATGGCGCGGGAGGCGGGGTCGGCGATCCAGGAGATAGACCGGACGACCAGCGAGGCCAGCCGCTATGTCCATGACATTGCGTCGGCCACCCGGGAGCAGAGCACGGCCAGCCAGGAGATGGCGCGGCTCGTGGAGCACGTGGCCCAGGTGTCGGAGCAGAACGCCGGCGCCGTGGCGGCGAGCGCGGACAAGGCCGGGCAGATGAAGGGCCTTGCCGTTCAAATGGAGTCGCTGCTCGGCCGGTTCAGGCGTTGACCATCGACCGGCCGCAGAGCCGGAGCGTGCCGCCACGGAGAGAACGGGAACAGCCCCCGCGCTGCAGGGCCGGGGTTCATGGACAACCTACAAGAAGGATGAAGCTCATGGGACTGATGGACTGGTTCAGGAAGATCGCCGGCGGCGGCAAGGACGACGGAGCGCAGGCCCAGGCGCCCGCGGACGACAAGGGCGCCGAAGTGGCCGGCCTCAATTTCAAGTCGGCGGTGGACGCCCACATGAAATGGAAGATCCGCCTGGAAACCTACATCAACGGGACCAGCCGCGAGGACCTGAAGGTGGAGGTGGTCAGCCGGGACGACCAGTGTCCCCTGGGCAAGTGGATCTACAGCCAGGGCGGGGGACGGTTCGGCTACTCCGAGACCTTTTTCGACATGAAGGCCCACCACGCGCATTTCCACCGCTGCGCCGGCGAGGTCCTCGCCGCCGCCCAGGCCGGCGAGAAGGACAGGGCCATGCGCCTGCTGCAGCAGGGGGACTACGTGCGGGCCTCCGAGCGGGTCAAGAAGCTGCTCGCCAAGCTCTTCGTGCTGGTGGCGGACGGAAAGACGGCCCTGGACGCCCACGTCCAGTGGAAGACGCGCCTGCGCGACTACATCACCGGGGCGAGCGGCGAAAGCCTGGAGGTGGCCATCGTCGCGCGGGACGACCAGTGCACCCTCGGCCGCTGGCTGGCCAGCGAGGGGGAACTCCATTACGGCGGCAGGCCCGAGTTCGAGCGGATCCGCGCGACGCATGCGCGGTTCCATCACGCCGCGGGTGAAGTGCTGGCGACGGCCCAGCAGGGCAATCGCCAGGCAGCGCTCCAGATGCTGGACAGCGGCGCCTATCCGCAGGCTTCGGACGAAGTGGCGGAAGCGCTGGTCGCCCTGTTCAAACCCGCTTGACCGGTCCCGGACCCGTCCGCCGGCGCCGCCTGACAAAATGACATGCACGGATTTCCTGATTTTTCCGTGACTTAATTCCGGTCATCCGAATTCTCCTGCCAATTTGGCAGTTCCGAATGGGGCGCCCGCCGGGCGCCCTTGTTTTTTCTGTTCGAAAACAATGAATTGCATCGCCTTCCTCGGCGGGCACGCAACATGCATTGAGTCCCTCGACCGCCCGCAATCCTAGGCACGGCGGCCGGGACCCGGTATCCACCGGGCCTCCATCGTTACCAACCTTCGAAGGGGACCTATGAAAGTCAAACTGATCGCAATCGCCAGCCTCCTGTCCATGGGCATCGCCGGCACCGCCATTGCCCAGGACCAGAAGGGCATGTCCGGCATGGGCGGCATGTCCGGCCAGAAGGGCATGTCCGGCATGGGCGGCATGTCCGGGATGGAAGGCCAGAAGGGCATGTCCGGGATGGGCGGCATGAGCGGCATGTCCGGCCAGAAGGGCATGTCCGGCATGGAAGGCCAGAAAGGCATGTCCGGAATGGGTGGCATGTCCGGCATGGAAGGCCAGAAGGGCATGGGCGGCATGAGCGGCATGTCCGGCCAGAAGGGCATGTCCGGCATGGATGGCATGTCCGGCATGGAAGGCAAGAAGAAGAAGAAGTCCAAGCAGGAAGGCATGTCCGGGATGGGTGGCATGAGCGGCATGTCCGGCAGGGAAGGCCAGAAGGGCATGTCCGGCATGTCCGGCCAGAAGGGCATGAGCGGCATGGCCGGCATGGAAGGCCAGAAGGGCATGTCCGGCATGGGCGGCATGTCCGGGATGTCCGGCCAGAAGGGCATGAGCGGCATGTCCGGCATGGAAGGCCAGAAGGGCATGTCCGGCATGGGCGGCATGGAAGGCAAGAAGTAAGGAGATCGCTCTCCTCCTCTTGGGATGGGGGTTCGCCCCCATCCCTTTTTCGAGCACCGAACCACGACAATGGCATCCCCAGCCCAGAACCGCCGCGGCCGAGCCCGCAACCACCTCCAGACGATGGCACTGGCATTCCTGCTGTCGTCCCCCGCGCTCCCCCTCCACGCTGGCGGTCCTGGATACATTGGCGGGCTGACCCCGTACGAGCGACCTGTTGGCGCCCCGGTGAAGGCGGAAGTGACGGGTCTTGGGGAGCGGGGGTTCCAGGGGGTTGAAGGCGTGCCGCCGGCGAGCCTGGTGAGGATGAAGGCGAGCCAGGGCGAGTGGTACACCCCGTTTTCGCGGGCCGGCATGCCGGGTCCCTATGACCTGCGCGGCTGGCACCGGCCGGCCGACGGGAAGGGCGGCAAGGCCGATCCCGGAAAGCCTGCCGGCAAACCCTGACCGTCACAGACCCGGAATCCTGAATTTTCTGCCCTGACGACAACCGGCATCCCACCGCACATGGCCAAACACACCGTCCTCCTTGCCCTGATCCTGCTGGCCGTCGTCTTCGGCGCCCGGGAAGTGGACCGGCGCACCCGTCACGACGGCTGGCAGCAGGACTACCTGCGCCAGGTCTATAGTCCCCTGCACTTCCAGCCCGCCATCGCCCAGGCCACGGATGACCAGTGCCTCGCCTGCCACCGGGAAGTGCTCGACGACAAGATCCGCGAACGCTCCCCCGCCGGGCTGGCCGCCCGGGACACCGTTGCCTGGTACCAGCAGACCAGCACCTACCAGGGCGAACAGGACAGCTTCCACCGGCGCCACCTGGCCACCCCGTTGGCCAAGGAGCTCATGGACCTGAAGTGCACCTTCTGCCACCAGGGCCACGACCCGCGCGAAGAAGCCCCCGGCGCCTCCGCCACCAGCCCGCGGCAGAAGGACGCCCCCTTCACCCTGAGGAAGCAGGTCGACCCCGAAGCCACCTGCCTCAAATGCCACGGCCAGATGCCCTGGAAGAACATGAACCTGCCCGGCCCCTGGCAGGGCGAGATCAAGGACGCCTTCCGGAACGACTGCCTCACCGGCTGCCACGAACAGATCCGCACCGTCCGCCACCAGGTGAGCTACCTCAAGGCCGACGCCATCGAAGCTGCCGGCAAGAAGAGCGGCGACGCCTGCCACGGCTGCCACGGCGGGCGCGCCTGGTACCGCGTCAGCTACCCCTACCCGCGGCACGAGTGGCCCGGCATGAGCGGTCCCGCGCCCGCCTGGGCCGAAGGGCGCCCCAGCCAGAGCGACGCCCGCCACCGCCTCGCGCCCGCCGGCCCGGCCGCGGCCGCCGCCCGCCACTGACCCGGGCATCGACACCATGGACACCCAGACCCCCACCCAGCCTGCTGCCCCCGCCCCGGACACCGCCGGCACCGCCGCGGCCCCCACCGCCCTCGACCTGGCCGGACTCCTGAACCCCCGCCGGCGCAGCTTCCTCAAGGCTGCCGGCGCCGGTGCCACCGTTGCCGCCAGCGGCGGCCTCGTCGAACTCGCCGCCCACCGGCAGGACGCCCAGGCCTTCGCCTTTGAACCCTACCCCCGCGACGACCAGCTCGAAACCGTCGTCACCAGCTGCGACCACAACTGCGGCTCCCGGCACATGCTCGTCGCCCACAAGAAAGGCGACGTCATCGTCCGCCTCTCCACCGACGACGGCCGCTACCAGGCCGGCGGCGCCTTCGGCAAGGACACCGTCGCCGAACCCCAGCTGCGCGCCTGCCTGCGCGGCCGCTCCTACCGCTCCCGGCTCTACTCCGCCGAACGCCTCCTCTACCCCATGCTGCGCGTCGGCGAACGCGGCGAGGGCAAGTTCAAGCGCGTCTCCTGGGACGAAGCCCTCGACTTCGTCGCCAGGAAGATGGTCGAACTGAAGAGCAAGTACGGCCCCACCGCCATCCTCGACCAGGCCTATGCCGGCACCTCCTACGGCGTCCTGCACAAGTCCGACCAGATCGAAGGGCTCCTCGCCCGCTTCCTCGGCATGTTCGGCTGCCGCACCAACTCCTGGTCCGTGCCCAGCTACCAGGGCACCACCTTCAGCTCGCGCATCACCTTCGGCACCATCGAGGACGGCAACGAAGACGACGCCTTCGCCCACTCCAAGCTCGTCATCATGTGGGGCTGGAACCCCGCCTACACCTTCCACGGCGGCAACACCTTCTACTACCTGCGCCTCGCCAAGCAGCAGGGCTGCAAGTTCGTCGTCGTCGACCCCCAATACACCGACTCCGCCGCCGCTTATGATGCCTGGTGGATTCCCATCCGGCCCAACACCGACGCCGCCATGCTCGCCGGCATGGCCCACGTCATCTTCAGCGAGCAGCTCCAGGACCAGGCCTTCATCGACCGCTTCTGCCAGGGCATGGACGAAGGCACCCTGCCCGACTGGGCGAAGGGCCAGGAAAGCTTCAAGGACTACATCCTCGGCACCCGCGACGGCACCCCCAAGACCCCCGCCTGGGCCGAGCGGATCTGCGGCGTCCCCGCCCGGGACATCGAGAAGCTCGCCCGCCTGTACGCCACCACCAAGCCCGCCGCCCTGAAAGCCTCCTGGGGTCCCGGGCGCAACGCCTACGGCGAGCAGTACAACCGGATGGCCGCCGCCCTCCAGGCCATGACCGGCAACATCGGCATCCTCGGCGGCTGCGCCGAAGGCGTTGGCAAGGGCTGGCACGCCGAATCGGTCGCCTACCCCTACGACGAATACGCCAACGTCTGGTTCGCCTCCATCAAGTCCGACCGCTGGGCCCACTGCGTCCTCAACTACCCCCACGTCAAGCGCGAGGAGATCGGCTGCTGGCCGCGCGACGACAAGCTCGACGGCACCATCCCCAACATCAAGGCCATCTGGTGGCACGGCTCCGACTGGTTCAACCAGCTCACCAACGTGAACAAGGAGATCGAGGCGGTGAAGAAGCTGGAGCTCGTCGTCTGCGCCGACTCCACCATCACCCCCTCCGGCCTGTGGGCCGACGTCCTGCTGCCCATCGCCACCCACTTCGAGCGCCACGACGTGGGCCTGCCCTGGTACAAGGGCCACTACTACATCCACCGGCCCAAGGTCATCGAGCCCCTGGGCGAATCCAAGACCGACCTGCAGGTCTTTACCGAACTCGCCTACCGCCTGGAAGCCCTCGACCCGGCCGTGCCCAACTTCGGCCGCCGCTACAACCCGCGCGCCGAGCGCAGCTACTTCGATAATCCCGACGCCACCGACGAAGCCTACCTCGTCGCCTGGTGGAAGAAGGTCCAGGACCACCAGGGCGTCAGCATGGGCTGGGAGGAGTTCAAGCGGCGCGGCGTCTACAAGTTCGTCTTCGACGAGCCCATCGTCGCCTTCCGGGCGCAGGTCGAGGACGGGGAGCCCTTCGAGACCCCCTCCGGCAAGATCGAGATCCTGTCCACCACGCTGGCCCAGGTGAAGGACTGGACGCGGACCCAGTACGGCTACCCGATCCCGGCCATTCCCAAGTGGATCGAGCCCTTCGAATCGCTCAACCACCCGAAGACCCGGGACTACCCCTTCCACATGGTGAGCCCGCACCCGCGCTGGCGGACCCATTCCATCTTCCACAACATCCCCTGGCTGCGCGAGACCTACCAGCAGGAGGTGACGATCAGCCGGCGCGACGCCGAGCGCCTGGGCATCGTCACCGGCGACATCGTCGAGGTGTGGAACGACCGGGGCCGGGTGGTGGTGCCGGCCTACGTGACCGAGCGCTGCATGCCCGGCGTGGTGGTGCTCTTCGAAGGGGCCTGGATGGACCGGGACAAGGACGGCGTGGACCTGGCCGGCAACCCGGACTTCCTGACCAAGGACGAGCCCAGCCCGGCCGGTGCCTTCGCCTACAACACGGTGCTCTGCAACCTGAAGAAGACCACCCGCAACCACCGCCCCGGCTGGGACGTCCAGGCGACTTCCCGCTCCGTCGTCTTCCGGAGGGACGCCTGACATGATGGCCCCCATCCCCCTCGCCCCCTTCGCCAGGAAGGGGGAACTCGACAGCTCGCTGCGCTCGCCGGTCACGGGGTGCGCCCATCAGGCCGCGGTGCGGTTTGCCGGCCGGGCCGGCGTGCCGCCTTGCCTTGGGGCGGCCCGGCGGCAAGACTGCGCTGGAAGGCTCGCATCATGACCAAGAAACTCGACCAGCAGGAAGTGAAGGCGGCGCTGAAGCGCAAGCTCGCCCAGACCTACGCGCCGGTGCAGCCGCAGACCCAGTTGGGCTTCATCCACCACAACGTGGATTGCATCGGCTGCCGGGCCTGCGAGATCGCCTGCAAGGACAAGAACGGCCTGCCGCCGGGCCCGCGCTTCCGGCGGGTGATGTACATCGAGGGCGGCCACTACCCGGACGTCTTCGCCTACAAGGTGAACATGTCCTGCAACCACTGCGCGGAGCCGGCCTGCCTGCCGACCTGCCCGACCGGGGCGATCTGGAAGCGGGAGAAGGACGGCATCGTGGACATCGACTCGACGCTGTGCATCGGCTGCCGGCGCTGCGAGGCGGCCTGTCCCTACGGGGCGCCCCAGTGGGACCCGGAGGCGAAGGTGGTGAAGAAGTGCAACCTCTGCGTGGACGAGATCGACGCCGGGCGCAAGCCCTACTGCGTGATGGGCTGCATGATGCGCGTGCTCGACATCGGCCCCATCGAGGCCCTCTGGGCCGGCACCCATCCCACCCCCGCCCTCGGCCCCCACGACATCCCCGTCAAACGCGTCAAGAACCTCGCCAACCCCGAACTCACCAAGCCCTCCATCGCCTTCGTGCCGCATTCAAAGGGGAAGGTGGAATGAGCCTCCCAAGCGCCCGCCCGCCGGGGCGCAGCCACCCTGCCGGAGCCGCGCAGCGGCGAACCGCCATCGCACGTGCCGGGCGCGCGAGCGGCGAGCGGAGGGAAGCCCGATGAGCCTGCCCGAGACGCTGCGCGCCGCCCTGGCCGACGACCTGGAAATGCTGATCCGCCTGAACGACCGGGAGCTTGATCGGGAGACCCTCGCCGGTCTCGTGGAGACCGGCTTCCCCGCCAGCATGGGTCTGCTCCCGGCCCGGGAATCGTTGGCCGGCCCCCACGTCGTCCTGAGCGAAGCGCTCGCCGGACTCCGCGGCGCCGACCAGGCGGCGCTGGATATACTGGCCGCCGACTTCGCCGCCATCTACCTGACCGGCGCCTTCGGCGCCTCGCCCTGCGAGTCCGTCTGGATGGACAACGACCACCTGACCTGCCAGGCGCCCATGTTCGAACTGCGCAAGGTCTACGAGGCGGCCGGGCTCGCCAACCCGGACTGGCGCAAGCGGTCCGACGATCACCTGGTCATGCAATTGGACTACCTGCTGCATCGCCTGAAGAAGACGCCCCTGGCCGAAGAGGACGCGGAGCACATGGCCGCCTTTCTGGATGCCCACCTGCTCCGCTGGCTGCCGGAATTCGCCTCCCGGGCCGCGGCTCGCTGCGAAACACCTCTCTACGCGGGCCTGGTAGGACTGACGGCCGGCTGGCTCGAAACCTTCCGCGACGTGCTCGCCTCGGTGCTCGACACTCCGCGACCGGTCGTGCGGGGCCTGGGCCTCGCGGACGGTCGCCGGGCGGCCGCGGAGGAACCTGTATCCTTCGTGCCCGGCGCCGCGCCGAGTTGGTGAGGATTTCCCGCCCGGGCCGGCGCAACGCCCTGGAGACCCGCATGTTCCGAATTCGTGATTCCGTCGTCCGCGGCCTCGCTGCCTGCTGCCTATCGGCGCTGGGTGCAGTCGCCCATGCCCAGGCCGTCAGGCTGGTGGAGCTCACCGCCGGGTTCCACCGCATCGAGGCGGAGGTGGTGGCCACGCAGGAAGCCCGCGCCAAGGGACTGATGCACCGCACGTCCATGCCCGTGAACCGCGGCATGCTGTTCGTGTTCGACGAGTCCGGCCAGCATTGCATGTGGATGCGCAATACCCTGATCCCGCTCGCGGTGGCCTTCCTGGATGACCAGGGGAGGATAGTCAACGTGGAGGAAATGCAGCCCCGCACCGAGAACAACCATTGCGCCGCGAAGCCCGTGCGCTACGCGCTGGAGATGAACGGCGGCTGGTTCAAGTCCCGCGGCCTGGGCGCGGGCACAGTGATCGGCGGCATCGCGCGGAAGTAGCGGGTACCGCGGCGGGTCGGATTCCGAAAGCCAACCCCCCCACCACAGAGGCGCGAAGGCGCAGAGGGTCGCAGAGAAGATCCTGCTGGGTGACGGCAGGTGCCGGGGGTGTGTGCGGCGTCCTCGCCGCGATCCTTGCCGGAGCCGCCGCGATCCCGCCGGGGACGGCGCCCCGACAGGAAAACCACGCCGCGGCCACGCGGTCTCGGCGCCGGGCCGCCCCAAGCCGAGGCGGCACGCGGCGGAGCCGCAATCCGTGCCGACGACAGAATGCGGCCCTGCCCGTGATGGGTGAGCGCAGCGACCCGTCGGGTTCCCCTCCCGGGAGGGGCGGAGGCGGGGTTTCGCCGAGGACTGCCCGGCGCCGCCATGGCCGGCCGGCAGTGCAATGCCGGCCATGGGCGGGGCGAGGGGAGGGCGGGCCCTCCGGCCCCTTACCCGGAAATCCGCTTCGCGATGTGCTCCAGCGCTTCCTCCACCTGGTCGATCAGGATCAGGCACAGGTCGCCGGGCTGGAGCTTTTCCAGGGCCGCGTCGATGGCGATGAACTCGCCGTGGATCTCGTGGACGGCGGCCGTACGGGTCGCATCCGCCAGGCCTTCGCGCAGCAATCCCAGCACCTCGCCGTCGGCGCGGCCGCGCTGGCAGGCGTCCTGGTAGAGGATCACCTCGTCGAAGGCCCGGCCCAGGATGCGGGTCTGCTGGCGGATGTCCTCGTCGCGCCGGTCGCCCGCCCCGCTGATGACCACCGAGCGGCGCTGCGCCGGCATGCTTTCGACGGCCTGTACCAGCGCCTCCATGGCGTCGGGATTGTGGCCGTAGTCGGCGATGACGGTGGCGCCCCTGTGGGCGAAGACATTGAAGCGGCCGGGCGCCGTGGCGGCATCGTTCACGAAGGTGGCCAGGGATTCCGAGACATCCTCCCAGTCCATCTCCAGGCCCCAGGCGGCGCCGATGGCCGCCATCGCGTTGTCCACCTGGAAGGCGATGGCGCCTCCGTGGGTCAGCGGAATGCCGGCCAGGGGGATGCGGTGCTCGCAGGTACCCTCGGCGGCCACGATGGCGTCGCCGTCGCGGAAGACCACCCGGCCTCCCTGGGCCCGGTGGGAGGCGATGACGGGATGGTGCCGGTCGGCGGCGAAATAGGTCACGCCCCCGGGGCAGGAATCGGCCATCCCGGCCACGATGGGATCGGCCGCGTTGAGCACTGCCATGCCGTCGGGGGCCACGTTCTGGACGATGACCCGCTTCACGACGGCCAGGTCCTCCACGGTCGTGATGTAGTTGAGGCCCAGGTGGTCGCCGAGGCCGATGTTGGTGACCACGGCGACGTCGCAGCGGTCGAAGGCGAGGCCCTCGCGCAGCACGCCGCCGCGGGCCGTCTCGAACACGGCCGCATCCACCTCCGGGTGCATCAGCACGTTGCGCGCGCTCTTCGGCCCGCTGCAATCGCCCGTGTCCACCCGCCGGCCCCGCACGTAGACGCCGTCGGTGCTGGTCATGCCGACCCGCAGGCCCGTGCCCGTGAGCAGGTGGGCGATCAGGCGCACGGTGGTCGTCTTGCCGTTGGTCCCCGCCACCGCCACGACGGGAATGCGAGCGTCATCGCCGTCGGCGAACATGCTCGCCACGATCGCGCCGCCCACGTCGCGGCCCTTGCCGTAGGAAGGGGCCAGGTGCATGCGCAGGCCCGGGGCCGCATTCACTTCGACGATGCCTCCCCCCTGTTCCTCCAGGGGCTTCAGCATCGAATCGCAGACCACGTCGATGCCGCAGATGTCGAGGCCGATCATCTGGCCGGCGGCGATGGCCCGGGCGGCCACCTCGGGATGCACGTCGTCGGTCACGTCCGTGGCGGTGCCGCCGGTGGACAGGTTGGCATTGTTGCGCAGGACCACCCGGCGCCCCCGGGCGGGGACCGAGTCGGCCTCCAGTCCCTGGGCGGCGAGGCGCGCCAGCGCGATGTCGTCGAAGCGGATCTTGGTCAGCGAGGTGGCATGGCCCTCGCCGCGGCGCGGGTCGGCGTTCACCTGGTTCACCAGTTCGCGCACGGTATGCGTGCCGTCGCCGATCACCTGGGGCGGGTCGCGCCGGGCGGCGGCCACGAGCCGGTTGCCCACCACCAGCAGCCGGTAGTCATGCCCCGGCAGGTAGGTCTCCACCATGATGTCGTCGCGGAACTGGGAGGCCGTCTCGAAGGCCGCCATTACCTCCTCGCGGGTCGAGAGGTTGACCGCCACGCCCTTGCCCTGGTTGCCGTCCCGGGGCTTCACCACGACCGGGCAGCCCAGTTCCCGGGCGGCGGCCCAGGCATCCTCCCCGTCGCGCACGGGTCGGCCGCGGGGCACCGGCACGCCGGCCGCGCCGAGCAGCTTCTTCGTGAGTTCCTTGTCCTGGGCGATGGATTCGGCGATGGCGCTGGAGCGGTCCGTTTCCGCCGCCTGGATGCGCCGCTGCCGGCTGCCCCAGCCGAACTGGACCAGGCTGCCCTCCGTGAGCCGGCGGTAGGGAATGCCCCGGTCCGCGGCCGCCTGCACGATGGAGGCCGTCGAGGGCCCGAGGCGCTGGTCCTCGTCCAGGTCGCGCAGGCGGGCCAGCGCGTCCTCCAGGTCGAAGGGTTCGTCGGCGAGCGCCGACCGGTAGAGTTCCTCGGCCAGTTCGAAGGCCAGGCGGCCCACCGCCTCCTCCGTGTATTCGACCACCACCTGGTAGGTGCCGGGCTCGGTGGTCGCCGCCGTGCGGCTGAAGGTCACGGGGCAGCCGGCCTGCGCCTGCAGGCCCAGGGCCGCGCACTCCAGCACGTGGGCGCAGGCGGGTTCCTCCAGGTGGCTCGTCGGCTCGAAGGGCGGCATTTCCGGGAAGCGCATGCGCAACCGGGCCTCGAAGTCGTCGATCCGGGCGATGTTGCACTCATCCTCGTTGCATGTGACCACCGCCTCCATGGCGGTGTGGCGGGTCCACAGGTTGGGGCCGCGCAGGGCCCTGAGACGGGTGACTTCCATGGGGGTTTCCGGTTCAGTTGCCCGCCGCGGGGCGGCGGGTCGAGGGAATCTTGCGGGTGCGGGCCGGTGCGTTGGCGGCCGGCGCGGAGGCGCCCAGCGGCGCGTCGAAGGTCTCGATGCCGGCGCGGATCAGCTCCGGCGGGAGGCCCAGGGCCCAGGCCGCGCCGATGGCGGCCAGCACGTTGGTCGGCCGGTGGGCTGCCTCGCCGGCCCCGGCCGGCAGCATGCGGGCCAGTTCGCCCAGCCGGGTTTCCGTCGCGGCCGTGGCCAGGACCACCCAGCCGTCCCGGACGAACACCGCGTCGCCGCCCCGCGCCCGGTGGCCCGAGATCGTCTCGCTCCTGCCGTCGAGGCCGAAGTAGAGCACCCGTCCGTCGCACAGGGAGGCCATCGGCGCCACCAGGGCATCATCCGCGTTCAGCACGGCGGTGCCTTCCGGCAGCACCAGGTCCACCTGGGTGCGCACGGCGTTGGCCACCTGGTCGGGTTCCCGCACGTCGAATTTCGCCAGCCCCTCCGCGTCCAGGATGTTGGTCACCACGCCGACCAGGCAGCGGTCGTAGGCCAGGCCCTCGCCCAGGATGACCCGGGCGTCGTTCTCGAACACGGCGGCCTCCACCGACCGGTTCAGCAGGATGCGGTGCGCCGTGTCCCAGTGGGCGCCGTCGCGGGCCTCGACCCGGCGCCGGTCCAGGAACAGGCCGTCGCTGCAGGCGAGCCCCGTGTAGCGGCCGGCGAGGCTCAGCAGCCAGGCGAGCAGCCGGGCCACCGGCGTCTTGCCGGCGCTGCCGCAGATGCCCACGACCGGGATGCGGCCGTCATCGCCCTTGCCGTCGCCGCTTCCCCTGGGGAACAGGTGGTCCACGATGGCCCGGCCGACGGGCCGCGGCGAGCCTTCGGCGGGCTTCAGGTGCATCAGCAGCCCGGGTCCGGCATTCACCTCCACGATGGCGCCGGCCTGGGATTCCAGCGGGTGGGCCACGTCCTCGGCCACCAGGTCGATTCCCGCGATGTCCAGGCCCACCACCCGGGCGGCCAGCACCGCCGCCGCCGCCACCTGCGGATGGACCTCGTCGGTCACGTCGTAGGCCAGGTCGCCCTGGCGCTTCACCAGCACGTCGTGGCCCGCCGGGGGCACGGAATCCGGGGTGAGGCCCTGGCGTTCCAGTTCCAGGCGCGCGATCGGCTCCTCCTCGAGGATCAGCGGCTCGAGGGGGAATTCCTCCTCGACGCCGCAGCGCGGGTCGCAGTTGATCTGGTCCTCGATGAGCTGGCGCACCGTCGAGCGGCCGTCGCCCACCACCGAGAGCGTCTTGCCCCGGGTGGCGGCGACCACGCGGTCGCCCACCACCAGCAGCCGGTGGGCATTGCCCGGCACGAAGCGCTCCACCAGCACCCCGCTGCCTTCCTCGCTGGCCGCGTGGTAGGCCTTCTCGATCTCCGCCCGGCTGCGCAGGTCCGTGAAGACGCCGCGGCCGTGATTCGCGTCCGTGGGTTTCACGACCACCGGCAGGCCGATGTCCTCGGCGGCGTCCCAGGCGTCCTCCGGACCGTCCACTTCCCGGCCTTCGGGGATGGGGACCCCGCAGGAGGCCAGCAGGCGCTTGGTCAGGTCCTTGTCGCTGGCGATGCCCTCGGCGATGGCGCTGGTCCGGTCCGTTTCGGCGGTCCAGATGCGGCGGCTGCGCGCCCCGTACCCCAGTTGCACCAGGTTGCCCTCGTTCAGGCGGATCCAGGGCATGCCCCGCTCGATGGCCGCATCCACGATGCACTCGGTGCTGGGGCCCAGGTAGAGCCGGTCGGCCAGGGCGCGCAGCTCGGTCACCTTCGACGGCACGTCGTAGGGCCTGTTCTCGATGGCGGCCATCACCAGGTCCCGGGCCGCGTGCAGGGCCGCCCGCGTCACCTCCTCCTGCCGGGAGCGGACCACCACCTTGTACACCCCTCGGGTCGAGGTGCTGCGGGCCTTGCCGAAGCCGGTGCGCTGGCCAGCCAGGTTCTGCAGCTCCAGGGTCACGTGCTCCATGATGTGGGCGGGCCAGGTGCCCTCGCGGACCCGCTGCAGGAAGCCGCCCCGCTCGCCGACGCTGCACTTGTGCTCGATCAGCGTGGGCAGCCAGGTGGACAGGCGCTCGTAGAAGCCGGGGATGGTGTTGGAGGGGGAATCCTCCAGGTCGCCGATGTCCACCCAGGCCTCGATGGCGGGGCGGTAGGTCCACACATTGGGGCCGCGCAGCGGCAGGATTTTCGTGATTTCGATGACTTTTCTGGTCATGGATGCGTCGCGTCGCGGGCCGCGAACTCGTCTTGCGGAGAATGACCCACTAACGCCCTATGCGACAATTGGTTTACCGGCCCGAAACAAACCCC
>JAEUNJ010000145.1 GCA_016791145.1 Rhodocyclaceae bacterium
CCGCTCCGCCGCGGCAGGAGGCGGACCGGACGTGTCACCCGGCCGATTCGGGTGCGCCGCCTCCGGGTGCCGCCACCCGACCGACCTTCATGCGAGGCCGACCGGGGCCTGCGGCGAGCATGGCCGGCGAACCGGTTCGCCGGATCCGCGGCGCCGCGTGCCGGACCCCGTACCCTCGCCTGTTTCATCCTGCCCGGCCGCCCTCCGGCACGCCGTGTTTCAGCGGCGGTAACGGTCGATGATTCCCCGCGCTGCCGCTTCCGCCAGATCGAGCACGTGCTCGAAACCCTCGGCGCCCCCGTAATACGGATCCGGAACCTCATCCACGCCGATGGCTTCTGCATAATCGAGGAACAGGCCGAGCTTCTCCCTGTACTCGGGCGGACAGGCCCGCCGCAGCAGCGCCAGGTTGTTCCGGTCCATGGCGAGGATCAGGTCGAAGCGGATGAAGTCCGACTCCCGCACCTGCCGCGCGCGCAGGCGGGACAGGTCGTAGCCGCGTTGCGCGGCGGCACGCCGGGTGCGCTCGTCGGGCGGTTCACCCTCGTGATAGCCGTGGGTGCCGGCGGAATCCAGTTCGAAGCGGCCCTCCAGACCTTCCAGGGCCACCAGCGTGCGGAGCACCCCCTCCGCCGTCGGCGAGCGGCAGATGTTGCCCATGCAAACCAGCAGAATCCTGATCCGCTCCCCCTGACTCATCCTGCCCCCGCTCCGATTACCCGCCCACCCGCTCCCGGGCGGGAATTATGCCCCAGCCGCCCGGCACCGCCGGCTCCCTCAGTCGTTCGCCGGGCGGACCTGCACCCGGCGCCCGGGGGCAGGCCAGACGCCCTTTTCCACAGCCCGGGTTCCTTCGAAGACGAGCCAGCTCTGGGAACCGTAGTGGGGCAGCGGGCGCAGCAGGTCCCGCAGGGCCCCCGCATCCCGGGCCGATACCACGGCCACCGGTGCGGCCGGCGAATTCGCGGTCCCGTCACGCCAGTCGGTCCAGACCTGGGCGCTCCCCCGGCCGGCCAGGGCTGGCGGCCGCGCCGGATGGCCCGAGCGCGCCAGCCACGCATCGACCTGGTCATGGAGCCCGACCACCAGCAGCGGCCCGCCGCCGGGTTCGCCAGCAAGTACCTCCCGCGGTGCCGCTTCCAGCAGTCGACCCGCGAGCGTTCTGGCAGCCTCCGCCGCTTCCCCGTCCGCCGCCACCACCAGGCGCGGCGCCGGCGCAACGATCCACTGGCGCAGGATGGGGGGCAGTTGCGCCGCATCGAGTCGCCGCCACAACCGCAGGTCCGGGTCCAGGCGCACCGCATCGGCGCGGACCTGCGCCAGGTCCACGGTCTCCCGGGCGCCGGTGACCATCGCCCAATGCACGGTCGTCTCCGCCCCCGAGGAAATCTCCAGCGGCACCCGGAGCGCGTAAGCTGGGTCCCCCTGCTCCAGCACCACCCTCAGGCCTTTCGGCGTGCGCAGGGCCTCGGCGATCCGCAAGCGCGGCCCCCCGGCACGGTTCAGCCACTGGTCGAAGAACTGCCGCAGGTCCAGCCCGGAGGCTTTCTCGAAATCGGTCCGCAGATCGTCCCAGGAGGCCGCCCGGAACCGGCGTTCGGCCCAGAACCGGCGGATTCCCGCGCGGAAGACCTCGGCGCCGAGCAGGTCCCTCAGCATCACGAACAGCATCGCAGACTTGCCGTAGCCCACGGCTGCGGCCGCGCCGTGGGTGCGGGAACGAAAGCCCGCCAGGGTCTGCCTGTCCGTCTCCGGCAGGGCCGCGAAGTCGCGCAGCCAGGACAGACGCATTTCCCGCGCCGCCCCCGGCGACTCTGCCTCCTTATAGGCATAGTCGGCCATGAAAGTGGTCAGGCCCTCCGACCAGTTGCCCTTCGCATAATCGGGGTACACGCCGTTCCCCCACCAGTTGTGCAACACCTCATGGCCCAGGGACGTGGCCCGGATGAAGGGCAGGCGCAGCACCTCGGCACCCAGGTAGGTCAGCGTCGGCATCCCGAACCCGGTCGGCAGCGGGCTCGCGACGACGCTGAATTCCGAGTAGGGATAGGGACCGATTTCCTCCGAGTAGCGCCGGATATAGCGGGCGCTGTCCTCCAGATAGCCTTCCGCCAGCCCTTCCATGCCGGCGAAGAAATAGGTGCGCAGGCGCAACGGCTCGGCGCCAGGCCGCTCCGCGCGCTTCTCCCGGATTGCATAGGGTCCGACCATCAGGTCTATCCCGTCGGCCGGATGCTCGAATGCGAAGCTGGCCTTGTAACGTTCGCCCGTCGTCTCCTCCGCCATCAGGCGTCCGGCCACGAGACCCCGCTGATCGGCCGGCAGGTTCAGATCGACCCGATAGGAGAAAAAGCGCCCCGGGCGCGGATACCAGCCAGCCCCGTCGGGAAGGAAACTGCCCTCCGGCGACGCCATCGGCGGCAGGGCGCGCAGCACGCCCCGGTGGTCGAGCCGGCGGTCGAGGAGCGGCAGTACGCCTCCGTACTCGATGCGCAGCGGACCCCGGGCCTGGGTCGCGATTCGCCAGGAACGGTAGGGACCGTCCCTCCCCTCCTGCGCCACCCGGGCGGCCGCGCCGCCCGCCGTGGCCGCCGTCACCGCCAGGGATTCGTGCAACTCGAAACGGAGGTCGCCGGCCGTGGCCGCCACCACGGCGACCGCCGACAGGCGCCGGGTGGCCGGGTCCAGGTCCACCCGGACCTCCACCCGCGGCGTTGCCGCCGACAACACCGCGCTCCAGAAGAGCAGAAGGCCCGCCATCCATGGATTCCGGCGGCCGGGCTCCCGCGCGGACGGATGCCGGCCCGGAGTGAGGGTACCGGTCACGGCTTCGCCGGAAACTTGACGACGATTTCCATGGCCGCTTCGCCGCGTCTCACCTCGACGGGCAGCCAGGTGCCGTCGGGCTGCGCCCGCACGGCCTGGATCAGCGAGGCGACGCGCCTCGCCGGCTGGCCGGCCACGGCGACGATGCGGTCCCCTTTCGCCAGCCCGGAACGCTCGGCGAGGCTTCCGGGCGTCACCTCGGCGATGCGGACGGCACCGTCGGCCTCCTCCAGGGCCACCCCGAGCCGGGGCGGATCGTGCCGGAAAGGCGGTGGCGCCGGGACGGCGAAGACCGCATCGGCGAGCCCCGCCTTCACCACGCGGCAGTCCGCGGCCACCGGCAGGGGCAACAGCGTCCCGACGTTGCGCACCCCGAGGTCGCGCAACTGGGCGGGCACCCCGTATCCATTGCGGATATGACCGGCGCCCATGACCCCCACCACCAGGGGCCGCTCACCGCCCGCGTTCACCCGCCGCGCGATAACCTCGGCCATAGCCCGGTCCCAGGTCTGCTGGGATTCGACGAAATTCCGGAAGCCCGCGTCGGTCCTCCCGGGCGCCTTGCCCTCGCGGGCGTCCTTGCCGTCCCTCCCTCGGCGTCCGGCATGTTCGCGATAGACCTCGAAAAGGAACTCGCGATAGGCTTCCGATGCCGGCGCCGCCCGCCCGACGCCTTCCCGCTGGTCCTCCGGCACGGCATCCCATCCTTTCTCGGCAATGGCTTCCGTCAACTTGCCGTCCACGTTGAGGGCCAGCATGGGAATGCGGTTCAGGCGGGCGAACTCGAACAAGGGCATGTAGAGGTCCGCCGGCAGCTTCCACACCCGCTCCCACTCGGACTGGCGCAGGAACTCCTTCGCCGTCAACTCGCCGGCCACCCAGCGGTCCAGCACGGGCTGCAACCGCCGCGGGAACATCTCGAAGCCGATCGCCATCGCCGGACGCCGGGCATGCAGGGCCGCCAGGGTCTGCAACTGCCAGCGATGGTGATCCATGTCTTCGTGCTGCTCCCCGAGCAGCACGACGTCCCTCGCCGCCGCCGCCGTGATCACATCGCCCGCGGGAATCCGGCGTGGCTTATCGCCTTCCAGCGCCGCCCAGGCACCCGGCTCCAGGCAGCCCGCGGCCTGTTTCTCCGGCGCCAGTGCCAGGACGCCCCAGGTCGCCGCCAGTCCCGCGACGAGCGCCACGGCGGGGGCAAGCCGGCGCCCGGCGGGCCGCTTCGCGCGCGTTTCGGAAGTTTCCAAATCGGTCTCCACGTCTGCAATGGTGATGGGGTCCGGCCGGATGGGCGTCCTGGGGGACACGGACACTCTACCGGATTCCGCAGCCCGGTAAGATCGTGCCTTTCTGGGGAGGTTCCATGGATTGCGGCGAGTGGGCTGGGAGGTCCGTTCTGGTGACGGGAGGCGGATCGGGCATCGGGGCGGCCTGCGGGATGGCCCTGGGTATAGCGGGGGCAATGGTGCTGGTGGCCGACCTGGCGGCCGAGGCCGCCGAGGCGGTCACGGAGCGAATCCGGGCGACCGGCGGCACCGCAGTGGCGGTGGCCGGCAATGTCCGGTCCGCGGCCGATGCGGAGGCCATGGTCGCCCTGGCGGTGGAGCGCTTCGGACGGCTCGACGCCGCGGTCAACAACGCCGGCGTCGCCATGGACCCGCGTGCCACCGCCGACGTGCCCGAGGACGACTGGCTGCGCATCGTGGATGTGAACCTGAACGGCGTCTTCCGCTGCATGGCCGCCGAGATCCGCGCCATGCTGCCGAACAGGCGCGGAAGCATCGTCAACATCGCGTCCGTGCTCGGCACCGTCGGCGCCGCCGGGCTGGCGCCCTACGTGGCCTCCAAGCACGGTGTCATCGGGCTCACGCGCGCCGCGGCGCTGGATTACGCCCGCAAGGGCCTGCGGATCAACGCCGTCTGTCCAGGCTACATCGACACGCCGATGGTCCACGCCGAGGAAGGCTGGCCCGAGCGGGAGGCCTATCTCGCGCGCCTGCACCCGATGGCGCGCCTGGGCACGGACGCGGAGGTGGTCGAGTTGATCCTTTTCCTGCTCTCCGACCGGGCCGGCTTCATGACCGGCGGGGTCCATACGGTGGACGGCGGGTACACGGCCTGGTAGCCGGCCGCCGGGCCACCCTGCGGGGCGCGGCCCGGCGACCGGCCGGCATCCCTACTCGCCCGCGTCGCTCCCGCCTTCGGCCATCGCGCGTTGGATGGCCGCCGCCAGCACGGCAGGATCCTCGGCGCCCGTCACCGCCACGGCGCCGTTGAAGATGAAGGTCGGCACGGAGGACACGCCGATCTCCCGCGCCCTGCCGGCGGCCGCGACCACCGTGTCGGCGTCCTCGTCGCCCGCCAGGTACGCCGCCACCTCGTCCCTGTCCAGGCCGCATTCGGCTGCCATGCCGGCCAGCACCGTCGCGTCGCCGACATGCTCGCCGCGCAGGAAGTAACCGGCGAACAGCCGTTCCACCAGGGCGTCGGCCTGGGTGCCCTCAGTCCATTGGACCCGGTGGATCAGCCGGTGGGCGCGCAGGGTGTTCGCGCGCAGCGCGATCTTCTCCAGCGCGAACTCGATGCCGACGCTGCGGCCAGCCTCCCGCAGCCGCGCAAAGATCTGCTCCAGGCGCTCCGGGCCGCCGAACTTGCGTTCCAGGTACGGCCGGTAGGGCGAGCCTTCGACCGGCGTCTCCGGATCGAGGAAGAACGGATGCCAGCGCACGACGAATCCGGTGGCGGGCGCCTCCGCGCGGACAAGCCCCATGGCCCGGGCGAGCCGCCGCTTGCCGACGAAGCACCAGGGGCAGACCACGTCGGAAACGATGTCGACCGTCACGACCTTGTCATTCATGCCGGGCTCCGGTGGAAAGTTGTTCGGAAAGGCGTTTCACCGCGGAGGACGCAGAGCTCGCGGAGGAAACCAAGAGGCGCAACTCAATACGCGGCGATGGCGCCATTCTGCACGACCGGAAAGACATGGCGAACCGGCCCTCCGCGCGCAGGCCATGCCCCGCGCCGGGCCTGCACCTTCGTGACCGGGGTGGTCGGACCGGATTCCACCATCGAATCGAGACCGCCCTCGGCCGCATCCTCGGTGTCCCCCGCGATCATTCGCCCATGAAGATTTGCCGTCACTTCAGCCCCGTCGGCTTCCATTTCTGCGGAATCGCGTGGCCCTTGCGGGCCCGCGCGGCCCGGTAGTTCTCCATGTCCCTGGTCCCGACCTTCCACTCCATCGCCTTGCCGCCGCGCCCGGCCCCCTCCACCGTGAAGGACTTGCCGTCGCCCACCGCCACCGCCGCCAGTTCGTCCTTCGGCGCCAGGTGTTGCAGCATCAGGCCCCGGCCCTTGGCCATCTCCTTCAGTTCCGCCAGCGGAAATACCAGGAGGCGGCCCCCCTGGGTCACCGTGCCCACCGTATCGCCGGCCGTCTTGGCCGGGGCCAGGGGCTTCTCGCCCTTCGCCAGCGTCATGAAGGCCTTGCCCGAGCGATTCCGGGAGACCAGGTCGCCCAGGGCCGCCACGAAGCCGTAGCCGCCGGAATTGGCGAAGAGATAGCGAACTTCGGGCGCATCGGTCAGTGCCTGTGAGAGCTTCGCGCCGTCCTGCAATTCGATCATCGTGGTCACCGGCACGCCGTCGCCGCGGCCACCCGGCAGGTCGGCGACCCGCAGGCTGTAGGCCCGGCCCAGCGTGTCCACGATGACCAGTGGCCAGACGGTGCGGGACTCGGCCACCAGATGGGGAAAGTCGCCCGCCTTGTAGTTGATGGCGGCGGGATCGATGCCGTGGCCCTGGCGGGTGCGCACCCAGCCGTTCTGGGACAGGATCACCGTCACCGGCTCGTCGGGGATCGCCACCTCGGCCGCGGCGGTGGGCGCCACGGCCTCGATCAGCGTCCGCCGGTCGTCGCCGAAGCGCTTGGCGTCCTCCGTGATCTCCCGCACCACCAACCGGGTCAGCTCCTTCCGGTCGCCGAGGACGCGGCGGAGGCCCGCCTCCTCTTCGCGCAGTTCCGCACGCTCCTTCTCGATCCGGAGGCCCTCCAGCCGCGCCAACTGGCGCAGCCGGATCTCCAGGATGTCCTCGGCCTGGATCTCCGTGAGTCTGAACCGGGCCATCAGGTCCGCCTTGGGCTCGTCCGACTCCCGGATGCAGCGGATGACCTCCTCGATGCGCAGGAAGACGGCCAGCCGCCCCTCCAGGATATGCAGGCGTCGTTCAACCTCGCCGAGCCGGTGGCGGCTTCGCCGCTCGACGGTCACATGGCGGAAGTCGATCCACTCGTGCAGCACGGCGAGCAGCGGCTTCTGCCGCGGCCGGCCGTCCCGGCCGATCATGGTGAGGTTGACCGGGACGCTGGCTTCCAGGCTGGTGTGGGCCAGCAGCACCGCCATGAACTCCTCCTGCGGCACCCGCGAGGTACGGGGCTCCAGCACGATGCGCACGGGCTCCCTGTCGCTCGACTCGTCGCGAACGCTGTCCAACACCCCCAGCATCACCTGCTTCAGGTTCTTCTGGTCCTGGGAGACGTCCTTCTTGCCGGCCTTGGGCTGGGGATTGGTGACCGCCTCGATCTCGGACAACACCTGGGCGGCCGAAACGCCGTGGGGCAACTGGTGCACGATCACCCGCCACTGGCCCCGGGCCAGATCCTCCACCCGCCAGCGGGCCCGCATGCGCAGGCTGCCGCGCCCCGTGGCATAGGCGTCGCGGATGTCGCCCGGTGCCGAGATCAGTTGTCCGCCGCCCGGGAAATCGGGCCCCGGCAGCAGGGGCAGCACTTCGTCCAGCCCGGCTTCCGGCTTGCGGATCAGGAGCCTCAGGGCCTCCGCCACCTCCCGCAGGTTGTGGGGCGGAATCTCCGTGGCCATGCCGACGGCAATGCCGGAGGCGCCATTGAGCAGCGCGAAGGGCAGCCGGGCGGGCATCAGGGCCGGCTCGGTCATGGTCCCGTCGTAGTTCGGCAGGAAATCCACCGTGCCCCGGTCGATCTCCGCCAGCAGCAGTTCGGCGATGGGCGTCAACCGGCATTCCGTGTAGCGCATGGCCGCGGCGCCGTCCCCGTCCCGGGAGCCGAAGTTGCCCTGGCCGTCCACCAGCGGATAGCGCAGCGAGAAGTCCTGGGCCACCCGCACCATGGCGTCATAGACGCTGGCGTCGCCGTGGGGATGGTACTTGCCGATCACGTCGCCGACGACCCGGGCGCTCTTCACGTGCTTGGCCGCCGAGGACAGGCGCATCTCGTTCATGGCATGGAGGATGCGCCTCTGGACGGGCTTCAGCCCGTCCTCCACCTGCGGCAGGGCGCGGGACTTGACCACGCTCATGGCATAGGCCAGGTAGGCCCGCTCGGCGTAGTTGTCCAACGGGAGCACCGAGCCGTCGTCGAAGGAAGGCGGTTCCGGAGGTTGTGGTGGCCCAGGCGGTACCGCCGGAACCTCCGGCAGGGATTCGAACAGGTCGGGGGTGTCGGGTGTCATAGGTCAGCCTCCGCCAGGTGACCCTTGGCTTCCATCCAGGCACGGCGGCCGGCGGCCTCGCCCTTCCCCATCAGCAGGTTGAAGAGCCTCATCGTCTCGGCATGGGCCTCGGGCCGCTCGGCGACGGGCAGCACCCGGCGGGTGGCCGGGTCCATGGCCGTCTCCCGGAGCTGCTCGGGATTCATCTCGCCCAGGCCCTTGAAGCGGCCCACCTCGATCTTCTCGGGGGCGAAACCCTCCTTGGCGAGTCGGTCGCGGATGGCCGCCAGTTCCCCGTCGTCCAGGGCGTAGAGGCGCCGGGCCGGCCGCTTCTTGCCCTGGGCCGGCACGTCCACCCGGTAGAGGGGCGGCTGGGCCACGAAGACGTGGCCGCGGCGGATCAGGGCGGGAAAGTGCCGGAAGAAAAGGGTCAGCAGCAGGGTCTGGATGTGGGCACCGTCCACGTCCGCGTCGGACATGATCACCGCCTTCCCGTAGCGCAGGCCGGAGAGGTCCGGCTCCCCCTCCGGCCCGTGGGGATCGACCCCCAGGGCCACGGCGATGTCGTGGATCTCGGCGTTGGCGAACAGCCGGCCCGGCTCGATCTCCCAGGCGTTCTGGACCTTGCCGCGCAGGGGCAGGATGGCCTGGGTCTCCCGGTTGCGCGCCATCTTGGCGGAACCGCCCGCCGAGTCCCCCTCGACCAGGAAGAGCTCGTTCTCGGCCAGGTCCGTGGATTCGCAGTCCGACAGCTTTCCGGGCAGGACGGCCACGCCGGACTGCTTGCGCTTCTCCACCTTCTGGGCGTTCTTCTGCCGCGCCAGGGCCTGGCGGATGGCCACATCGGCAATCGCCTTCCCGGCCTCCACGTGCTGGTTGAGCCAGATCTCGAAGGGATCCCGCACCATGCCGGATACCAGCTTCACCGCCTCGCGGGAATTGAGCTTCTCCTTCACCTGCCCCTGGAATTGGGGGTCCAGAATGCGGGCGGACAGCACGAAGGCCATCCGCGAGCAGACATCCTCCTGCTGCAGCTTGACCCCCCGGGGCAACAGGGCGTGATGTTCCACGAAGGACTTCACGGCCTCGAAGACGCCGGAGCGCAGCCCCGACTCATGGGTCCCTCCGGCCACGGTGGGGATCAGGTTCACGTAGGACTCGCAGGGCAGCGACTCCAGGAACCAGCCCAGGGCCCAGGCGGCGCCCTCCCCTTCTGCGAAGCTCTCGTCGTCCGCCGCCGCGTACTTCTCCTGGGAGTAGAGGGGCGCCACGGGGGCGATCCCCCCGGCCAGCTCGTTCAGGTATCCCGCCAGGCCCTCCGGATAGCGCCAGGTCTTCGACAGGGCCTTGCCATCCGGCTGCTCGATCTCGAGGGTCACCTTCACGCCGGGCAGCAGGACTGCCTTGGAGCGCAGGAGCCGCTCGAGTTCCGCCTGGGGCACCTTGCCCGAATCGAAGTAGCGCGCCTCCGGCCAGACCCGCACCCGGGTGCCGGACTGGCGACCGCAATCGCCCAATACGGCCAGTTCGGACACCTTCTCGCCTCCGTCGGCAAAGCTCACCGAATGCACCTTTCCCTCGCGGCGCACCTCCACCTCGACGCGGGACGACAGGGCGTTGGTGACCGCCACGCCGACCCCGTGCAGGCCGCCGGAGAAGGCGTAGGCGGCATTGCCCGAGCGCTTGTCGAACTTGCCGCCGGCGTGCAGGCGCGTGAAAGCCAGCACGACCACCGGAACCCCCTCCTCGGGGTGCGGGCCGACGGGAATGCCACGACCGTCGTCCGCCACCGACACCGAGCCGTCCAGGTGCAGGCCCACGTGGATCTGCTTGGCGAAGCCGGCCAGGGCCTCGTCGGCGGCGTTGTCGATCACCTCCTGGACGATGTGGGCCGGCGAGTCGGTGCGGGTATACATGCCCGGCCGCTCCCGGACGGGCTCCAGGCCCTTCAGGACCCGGAAGGAGGATTCGTCGTAGTTCTGCTTCATGGGTTTGCGTAGCTGGGAAAGCCGATAGCTTGCCGGGGCGCGGAAACCGCCCGGCCGGAAAAATGAGGTGCGAATCCTACGCTTTTCCCGGCCGCCGGGCGCGAAACGGCCCCATTCCGCACCATTCGGGATGCCCGCCACCGACCTCGTGAAATAGTGCCGCGCCTGGTCCGATCGGACTATTGCCGCGTGCCTGCACGCAACGGAATAATCCGCCCGCACCCCGAAAGGCCGGTGGAACGCGACAGCCCGTCGGTTCCCGGTCATGGCAAGGAACGAGGATCCCGAAAATGAACAAGAAACTGATCGCCGCGGCCATCCTGGCCCTCAGCGGCGCCGCCCAGGCCGACGTGACCGTTTTCACCGACAATTTCGACTCGAACGGCCTGGGGCTCAATGCGACGCCCTCCGGCTGGTCGGTCAGCAGCGGCACCGTGGACATCATCGGCAACTCCGGATTCTTTGATTTCATCCCCGGCAGCGGCCGTTACATCGACCTGGACGGTTCCACCAGCAACGCCGGGGTCCTCTCCCGCGATTTCCTCATGACCGCCGGGACGCATTACACCGTGTCCTTCGATCTGGCCGGCAACCACCGCAATGGCGCAGCCGAGTCGGTGGCGGTCAATTTCGGCGGCGCGAGCGCCAACTACAGCCTGTCCCAGAATGCCGGCTGGACGACGTTTTCGCTGGTATTCACCCCGTCGGTCACCAAGTCCTACACCCTGAGCTTCGAAAACAGCGGCGGCGACAATATCGGGATGCTGCTCGACAACGTGAGCGTGCATGCCGTGCCGGAACCCGAGACCTACGCCATGATGCTCGCCGGCCTCGGTCTGATGGGCGCCATTGCGCGGCGGCGCCGGATGGCCTGACAGGGCCTATTGCCCTCCCGGAAAGGGGCCTGCGGCCCCTTTTTCATTGCGCGCCGCTCAACCGCCTGGTTCCCCGATTATCATCGGCGTCCTCGGGCCCGCCGTACCGGCGACCCGGCGATCATGCATCGGGGACAGGAGATGAAGAAACTGGGCATTGCCGCGCTTGCATTGGTAGTCGTCGTCGCCGCCGCATTCTTCTGGCTGCGCGGCAACCTGGACAGCCTCGTCAAGGACGCCGTCGAGCGGTATGGCAGCGAGATGACGGGCGTGCCGGTCCGCGTCGGGTCGGTGGAGATCAAGCCCGGCAGCGGGATCGGCGTGATTCGCGGCCTGAGCATCGGGAATCCGTCGGGATTCAAGACGCCCCACGCCCTGAAGGTCGGGGAGATCCGGCTGGAGATCGACCCCAATTCGCTGGTGTCCGATGTCGTCATCATTCGCCGGATCGAGGTGGTATCCCCGGACGTGATCTACGAAAAAAGCGAGTCCGCCACCAATTTCGATGCCATCCAGAAGCATGTCGCCGAGCATTCCGGTCCATCCCGGTCAGGTGAGGGCGGAAAGAAGCTGATCGTGGACCTCTTTGCCGTGCGCGGCGCCAAGGCCCAGGCCAGCGCGGCCTTCATGGAGGGAAAGACGGTCTCCGTGTCCCTGCCGGACATCACGCTGCACGACATCGGCCGCGCCAAGGGCGGCATCACCCCAGGCGAACTGGGCCAGGAGATCGCCAAGGCCCTGAAGCAGCGTCTCGCCGCCTCCATCAGCTTCGACCAGTTGCTCAAGTCGGCCGGGAAAGGACTCGAGAAGGCCACCGAAGCGGTCAAGGGACTGCTCGGCAGGTGAACGACGACGTGGCAGGAGACCAGAAACGATGAAAGACGCATTGCTGCTCGCGGCCCTCGCCGTCGCGTTGCCCGGATTCGCCGGATCGGCCCGCGCCGAGGCGACGCCGGCCGGCCTTTGGAAGACGATCGACGACGACGGGAAGAAGGAGAAGTCCCACGTGCGCATCGTGGACGCGAACGGCGTGCTCAGCGGGCGCATCGAGAAGCTGCTGGATGCCGCCGACAAGCCGGACTCGGTCTGCGAGAAATGCACCGACGAGCGCAAGGACCAACCGGTGGTCGGCCTGACGATCATCCGCAATGTGCGCGCCAATGCCGACAGCCCCGGCCAGTGGGACGGGGGGGACATCCTCGACCCGAAGAACGGCAAGGTCTACCGGGTGCGCCTGAAGACCGTCGACGACGGCCGCAAGCTCGAGGTGCGCGGCTACGTTGGCGCTCCCCTGTTCGGCCGCACCCAGACCTGGATCCGGGTCGAATAGCACTCTCCGGGCCGGGAACCCACCCGGCCCGGCCATGGAGATCGCGGCGAGGACCCCGCGCGCAAGAGGTCTGCGCCTCCAGAGGTGGCTAAGCCCAGCCTTTCCCGGCGCCCATCCGTGCCAACGCGGTGAAATGATTCCTTCTTGAACGGCTCGCCGAACCGGCGCTCAGGGCGCCGGGTCGTGCGTTTCCCCCCCGAAGGCCAGTTTGCGCAGGCGGAAGAGTTCGTCCCGGGCAGCGGCGGCGGCCTCGAATTCCAGGTTCTTCGCGTGCTCCTGCATGGCCTTCTCGAGTCGCTTGATCTCCTTGGCCAGGGCCTTCTCGCTCATCGATTCGTAGCGGGCCGCCTCCTGGGCCGCCTGCAGTTCCCGGCGCGCCGTCTCGCCGTCGTAGATGCCGTCGATGATGTCCTTGATGCGCTTGCGGACCCCCTGCGGCGTGATGCCCTGCTCCTCGTTCCACCGCATCTGCTTGGCCCGGCGCCGTTCGGTTTCGGCGATGGCCCGGCGCATGGACTCGGTCATGGCATCCGCATAGAGGATCGCCGTGCCGTTCAAATGGCGGGCGGCCCGGCCTATGGTCTGGATCAGGCTCCGTTCGGAACGCAGGAAGCCTTCCTTGTCGGCGTCGAGGATGGCCACCAGCGACACTTCCGGAATGTCCAGTCCCTCCCGCAGCAGGTTGATGCCGACCAGGACGTCGAACACGCCGAGCCGCAGGTCGCGGATGATCTCCACCCGCTCCACGGTGTCGATGTCCGAGTGCAGGTAGCGGACGCGGATCCGGTTGTCCGCCAGGTATTCGGTCAGCTGCTCGGCGAGCCGCTTGGTCAGCGTGGTGACCAGGACCCGCTCCTCCTTCGCCACCCGCAGCTTGATCTCCCCCAGCAGGTCGTCCACCTGGGCCGAGGCCGGCCGGACGATGACCTCCGGGTCCACCAGCCCCGTGGGACGGACCACCTGCTCGACGACCTGACCCTGGTGGTCCCGTTCGTAGTCGGCGGGCGTGGCCGAGACGAAGACGGTCTGGGGCATCAGGCGCTCGAACTCGTCGAACTTGAGGGGTCGGTTGTCCAATGCCGAGGGTAGCCGGAAGCCGTAATTGACCAGGTTCTCCTTGCGCGACCGGTCGCCCTTGTACATTCCCCCCACCTGGGGGATGGTCACGTGGGACTCGTCCACGAACATCAGGGCGTCGGGCGGCAGGTAGTCGTAGAGGGTCGGCGGCGGCTCGCCGGCCTTGCGCCCGGACAGGTGGCGCGAGTAGTTCTCGATGCCCTTGCAGAAGCCCAGCTGGTCCAGCATCTCCAGGTCGAACCGGGTGCGCTGCTCGATCCGCTGGGCCTCCACGAGCTTGTTCTCCTTGTGGAAGAATTCGATGCGGTCGCGCAGTTCCGTCTTGATCTTCTCGATGGCCTGCAGCACCGTTCCCCGCGGCGTCACGTAGTGGCTGGACGGGAAAACCGTGAACCGGCCCAGCTTCTGCTTCGCGTGCCCGGTCAGGGGATCGAAGAGGGTAAGGGACTCCACCTCCTCGTCGAACAGGGAGATGCGGATCGCATTTTCCGCGTGCTCGGCCGGGAACACGTCGATCACGTCGCCCCGCACCCGGTAGGTACCCCGGTGGAAGTCGGCCTCGTTGCGCTCGTACTGCATTTCGGCCAGCCGGCGGATCACCTCCCGCTGGCCAATCCGGTCGCCCTGCTTCAGGTGCAGGATCATGCTGTGGTAATCGACCGGGTCGCCAATGCCGTAGATGGCCGACACGGTGCAGACGATCACGCAGTCCCGGCGCTCGAGGAGGCTCTTGGTGGCGGAAAGCCGCATCTGCTCGATGTGCTCGTTGATCGAGGAGTCCTTCTCGATGAAGAGGTCCCGGGCCGGCACGTAGGCTTCGGGCTGGTAGTAGTCGTAATAGGAGACGAAGTACTCGACCGCGTTCTCGGGGAAGAACTCGCGGAATTCGGCGTAAAGCTGGGCGGCCAGGGTCTTGTTCGGCGCCAGGACCAGGGCCGGCCGGCCAAGGCGGGCGATCACGTGGGCCATGGTGTAGGTCTTGCCGGAACCCGTGACGCCCAGCAAGGTCTGGAAGGACAGGCCGTCCCCGATGCCCTCCACCAGCTTGCGGATCGCCTCCGGCTGGTCGCCGGCGGGGGCGAACGGCTGGTGGAGCCGATAGGGGCTGCCCGCGAAGAGCAGCACGTCCTCCGCGCCGTCGTTCAACCGGGCTGCCCCGTCCCGGCGAGCCACAGGCAGCGTCCCTTGCTCTCCTTGGCCACCTCCTGGAGCACACGCTCGTGCTCCGCCAGTTCGGACTCGTCGGCCCGGACGACGAGGAGGGCCGGTCGGCCGGCCATTCCCGCGGCGGGCAACGCGTGGACCGCCACCTCCAGTTCCATGGCCAGGGACTCCTGGCCCCGGGTCATGGCCAGGTAAACCTCGGCCAGCAGTTCCGCGTCCAGCAGCGCCCCGTGGAGCTGCCGGCCCGAGTTGTCCACCGCGTACTCGGAACAGAGGGCGTCCAGGGAATTTCGCTTGCCCGGGCGCAGTTCCCGGGCCATGCGCAGGGTATCCACGATCCCGGCGCACGCGGCCTCGACGGATTCCAGGCCCGCCAGCGCCAATTCCTGGTTCAGGAAGCCCACGTCGAATGCCGCGTTGTGGATCACCAGCTCCGCGTTGCGGATGAAGTCGAGGAATTCGGCCGCCACATCGCGGAAGCGGGGTTTGTCGGCCAGGAACTCATTGGTGAGGCCATGCACGGCCTGGGCGCCGGCATCGATTTCCCGATCCGGGTTCAGGTAGCGGTGGAATCGCCGGCCGGTCAGCTTGCGGTTGCCGATCTCGACGCAACCGATCTCGATGACCCGGTCCCCCTGCCGCACCTCCAGGCCCGTGGTCTCCGTGTCCAGGACGATCTGCCTGGATGCGCTCATGGCTTCCTCCTCGCCTGTTCGACCCCCTGGCGGGCCAGGGCATCCGCCCGCTCGTTCTCCGGGTGGCCCGCGTGCCCTTTCACCCAATGCCACTCCACCCGATGGCCGGCCGCCAGTTCGTCCAGGCGGCGCCAGAGATCCTCGTTTTTCACCGGCTCCTTGCCCGCGGTCTTCCAGCCCCGCCGCTTCCAGCCGTGGATCCATTCGCTGATGCCCTTCTGGACGTACTGGGAATCCGTATGCACCCGCACCGGGACGGACCGCTTCAGGGTCGCCAGGGCCTCGATGACGGCGCGCAGTTCCATGCGGTTGTTCGTGGTCGCCGGCTCCCCGCCGAACAGCTCCTTCTCCCTACCCTTGTAGCGCAGGATCGCCCCCCAGCCGCCGGGCCCCGGGTTGCCGCTGCATGCGCCATCGGTGAAGATCTCCACCACGTCCATGTTCATTGGCCGTCCTTCCGCACATCCAGCCGCTGCGTCACGGGGGCGAGCGCCTCGGCACGGGCCTTGCGGTCCCGCCAGACAGGGGTGATCAATCGCATGCCCGAGACCCGCTTGACCGCCTGAAGGATGTACGCCGCGCCCGCGAACGGCCACCAGCGATCCCCGGCGGACTCGAGGAACTGCAGCCGGCGCAGCCATTTCTCCTGGGTGACTGCCGGCGCGTAGCAGCCGAAAACCCCTCCCCGGGTCTCGAATCCGAGCAACGCGAACCAGTCCTTCAGCCTCGGGACGCTGATGTAGTTGCCGCGCCACGGGGGCGCCGCCTTCCGCCGGGTCAGCTTGCGCCGGGCGCCCCAAAGGCTGTAGGGGTTGAATCCCGTGACGATGACATGGCCCTCCGGCACGAGTATGCGCTCCACCTCCCGGAGGATCTGGTGCGGATTCTCGTCGAACTCCAGCAGGTGGGGCAGCACCACCAGATCCACGCTGGTGGTGGCAAAGGGCAACTGGTGGAGGTCGGTCTGCAGGCCGGCCACGGCCGTCTCCCGTTGCCGTTCGTCGCAGCGCAGGCGCAGGGGCATGCGGTTGGCGCGCAGGAAATCATGCTGCGGCAGGCCGATCTGCACCGCGTTGAAGCCGAAGATGTCCGCCACCAGCAGGTCGTGCCGGCCCAGCTCCCAGTCCAGGACGTACTGTCCCTGGGGAGTTGCCAGCCATTCCTCGAAACCCTGAATTGACATCGCGCGCCGCTGGGGGAAAATGCCGCCGTATGGATGAGCTTCTGATCGAACCGGTCCGCGCCTTCGATGACAATTACATCTGGTGCCTGCGCCGCGGCGGCCTTGCCGCGGTGGTGGACCCGGGCGACGCCGGCCCGGTGATCCGCCACCTGGAAGGCGTCCGCGCGTCCCTCGCCGCGATCCTGGTGACCCACCACCACGGCGACCACGCCGGCGGGATTCCAGAACTTGTCGCCCGGTGGCCGGTGCCTGTCTTCGGTCCTGCCGTGGAAGGCATCGCCGGAGTCGACCGTCCCGTCCGCGGTGGAGACACCGTCGCCGTCGGCGAACTGGAGGTGGCATTCGACGTGCTCGACGTGCCGGGACACACCCGCGGGCACGTCGCGTATTATGGACCAAAGCTCCCCCCCGAGGGCGCCGTGTTCTGCGGCGACACCCTGTTCGCCGGCGGGTGCGGGCGCATCTTCGAAGGCACCCCCGACCAGATGCACGATTCCCTGTCCCGCCTGGCGGCGCTGCCGCCGCGCACCGCCGTCTACTGCGCCCATGAATACACGCAGGCGAACCTCCGTTTCGCGGTCGCGGTCGAGCCGGCCAATCCCGAGCTGCTGCGCCGCGTGGACACCGTGGCGCGCCGGCGCGCCGGGGGGTTCCCGACGGTGCCGTCCCTGATCGCCGACGAACTTGCCACGAACCCGTTCCTCCGCTCCGGCGCCCCCGCCGTGGTCGCCGCGGCCCGGGCCCGCGGAGCGGACGCCAGCAGTGCCGTCCGGGTGTTCGCCGCCATCCGGGAATGGAAGAACGCGTTCCGCTGAGGTGAGCATGGGAGGCACCGGACCGGGTTACTTTTCCGGCCTGCGCGGCAAGCTGATCGCGATCTTCGTCCTGATCAAGGTCATCCCGCTGCTGCTCCTTGCCTGGTATGCCTGGTATGCCGCCCGGGACCTGGGCGACCAGGTCACGGTGGAGGCCACCGGCATGGCCGACGCCATGCTGGCCACCACCCGGACCATCGGCGAGACCGTCACCAAGGACGCGATCAAGGCCCTGGACGAGCGGTCGCGGGAGGCAATCGAGAGCCTGACCACCGACACCGCCCGGGAGATCGCCGCCTTCCTCTATGCGCGGGATCGGGACATCCAGGCGGCCGCCGACATCGAGCCGTCGGAGGCGGCCTATCGGCGGTTCCTGCAGTCTCGCGTGCGAATCCTCCATGCCCACGGCCCCTACCGCCTGTCCGAGGACGGCAAGTCCTGGGTGCCGGAAAGGCCGCGGGAAGCCCAGCCCGAGGTCACGCGACGAATCTCGTCAGACAACTCGCGCGATTTCCATGCCCGGGCGCCGGAACACCTGGGCGAGCCGGAATTGCGGCCCCTGTTCGTCGAAATGAGCTTCGTCGGTCCGGACGGACGGGAGAAAGTGAAGGTCACCAGCGGCAGGCTGACCGATCCCGCGCTGCGCCAGGTGGCGGACCGCGCGCAGACCTTCGTCCGGGCGGAAACCTACTTCCAGGAACTCGGCAAGCTGAAGGCCGGGGAAATCTACGTGTCGGACGTCATCGGCGCCTACGTGCCGACGCGGGTGATCGGCGTCTATAACCGGGCCGCCGCGGAGAAGGCAGGCATTCCCTTCGCTCCGGAGGAATCGGCCTATGCGGGAACGGAGAATCCTGTCGGCAGGCGTTTCCGCGGCATCGTGCGCTGGGCGACGCCGGTGGTCCGGGGCGGAAAGGTCGCCGGCTGGGTGACCCTTGCCCTGGATCACGACCACATCCGGCAATTCACGGACCGCGTGATGCCCACCGAGCAGCGCTACACGCCGATCGCGGACGCCATCAAGGGCAACTACGCGTTCCTGTGGGACTACCTGGGCCGCTCGATCTCCCATCCCCGCGACTACTTCATCGTCGGCTACGACCCGGCGACGGGCCAGCCACAGACCCCCTGGTTGGATACGGAACTCCATGCGGAATGGAAAGCCAGCGGCCTTCCGTCCCACGAGTTCCTGGCGGGCGTCGAGCCTTACCGGGACCAGAACCTGAAGCGGAAGCCGGCGCCGGAACTGGTCAAGGCCGGCACTGTCGCCCTCGACTGCCGCTACCTGAACTTCTCGCCCCAGTGCGAGGGCTGGAAGGCCCTCACCGAGCATGGCGGATCGGGTTCCTTCGTGATCTTCTTCTCCGGCCTCTGGAAACTGACCACGGCCGCCGCGGTGCCCTACTACACCGGGCGCTACGGGGCCTCGCGCCAGGGTTTCGGCTACGTCACCATCGGCGCCAACGTGGACGACTTCCACCGGGCGGCAACCGAGTCGGGCCGCAAGATCGCGACGCTGATCGAGCAGAAGGACGGCGAGTTCAAGCAGGCCCGGGCCTCGCTGGTGGACGGCATCGCCACGAACCTGACGCGGACGGCCTGGGGCCTCTCCATGTCCACCGCGGTGATGATCGCCGTGGTGATCGGCATCGCGATCTGGATGGCGAACTTCCTTACGTCCCGGATCACCGGCATGATCGCCGGCATGCGCCGGTTCCAGGGGGGGGCCCTCGACGCCCGCATCGAGGAACGCTCGCAGGACGAGATGGGCCAGCTGGCGCATTCCTTCAACACGATGGCGGACAGCGTGGTGGCCTCCTTCCGGGAACTGGAGCAGGCGCGC
This sequence comes from Rhodocyclaceae bacterium, assembly GCA_016791145.1. GTDB lineage: Bacteria > Pseudomonadota > Gammaproteobacteria > Burkholderiales > Rhodocyclaceae > JAEUNJ01. The sequence continues at coordinate 19,265 of JAEUNJ010000145.1, forward strand.
ACGAAGGCCGAGGAGGCGAACAAGCTCAAGTCCGAGTTCCTGGCCAGCATGTCCCACGAGTTGCGCACGCCCCTGAACGGCATCCTCGGCTTTGCCGAGCTTCTGGAGATGGAAGCCGCCGACGAGAACCTGCGCAGCTACGCGCGGACCATACGCGACAGCGGCAACCACCTCCTGGACCTCTTGAACGACCTTCTGGACCTGTCCAAGATCGAGGCGGGCCGGATGGAACTGGGCCGCGGCCCGGTGAACCTCAGGGAACTCATCGACGACCTGGGGACCCTGCACCGGGCCCACGCCGAGGCCAAGGGGCTGTCCCTGACGGTGGCCTACGCGACGGACCTGCCGGAGATCATCCAGGGGGATGCGACACGCCTGCGCCAGGTGCTGAACAACCTGCTGAACAACGCCGTCAAGTTCACCGAGGCCGGCGCGATTGCCGTGCGCGCGGAACGCCGGGGGGACCGGATCGCCCTCGTCGTCGCCGACACCGGTTGCGGCATTCCCGAGGAGGCCCGGCAGTGGATCTTCGAGAAGTTCCGCCAGGCCGAGGCCTTCCTGACCCGTGCCCACGGCGGCACCGGGCTGGGGCTCGCGATCGTCAAGCAGGTCGTGGAACGCATGGGCGGCTCGGTGGCGGTCGATTCCGAGGTCGGCAAGGGCTCCACCTTCATCGTCGTGTTGCCGCTGGAATCCACCGATGCCTGAAGCGCGGGTGGCCCTCGTGGTGGACGACAACGAAATCAACCGGCGGGTCGCGGTGGCGTTCCTGAAGCGGCTCGGCTGGGAGGTGCGGGAAGCGGACAATGGCGCGGACGCCCTCGCCGGCCTGGCCGGCCGGTCATGCGACCTGGTCCTCCTCGACGTCAGCATGCCGGGCATGAGCGGCATCGAGGTCTGCCGGCGGGTGCGCGCGGACCCTGCCCTGTCGAGTCTTCCCGTGCTCGCATACACGGCGCATGCCCTCGCCGAGGAGACGGCGGCCATGCTGGCGGCGGGCTTCGACGGCATCCTCACCAAGCCGGTCAAGTTCGAGACCCTGGCGGCCACCCTGCGGGACCGCGGGTTCCCATAGCCGGTCCCGCGCCGAGCCTCGCTTATAATCCGGCTCCCCGACGCGGCCCAAGGCGGCCGCGCCCCCGTGCCCCCGTTCCATCGCCGGTGACGATCCTGCCGATCCTTCGCATCCTTGCCCCGTGCTTGCTGTGGTGGTCCCTGGCCGGGCACGCCGAGGTGGCACAGGGCCTGTTCGACCCCCCCCTGCAGATCAGCCCGGAAATCCGTGCCCCGAAGATCGTCGGGCCGGGCGCCGCGGATTCCTTCGTCGTCGTTCCCCCGGCCCTGGAAATCCCGGAGGAATTGCCGCGCATGGCGACCATCGACCTGACCCGCACGGAGGCGGATCTTTGGCAGAGGGTCCGCAACGGCTTCTCCATGCCGGACCTGGACACCTCCCTGGTGGCCGACCGCCAGGCCTGGTACCTGAACCGACCGGAGATGGTGAAGCGCATCCTCCAGCGCAGCCGGCGCTACCTCTTCCACATCGTGGAGGAACTGGAGAAGCGGGGCATGCCCACCGAACTGGCCCTGCTGCCGATGGTCGAGAGTTCCTTCAATCCGCTCGCCCTGTCGCCCGCCAGGGCACTGGGGATCTGGCAGTTCATCCCGTCCACCGGCAAGAACTACAAGCTCGCCCAGAACTGGTGGCTCGACGAACGCCGGGACATCCTCGCCTCCACCACCGCGGCCCTCGACTACCTGCAGAACATCTACGAGATGCACGGGGACTGGCATCTGGCCCTGGCCTCCTACAACTGGGGCGAGTACGCAGTCGCGAAAGCCGTCGCGAGGAACCAGGCGAAGGGCCTGCCGACCGACTATGCCAGCCTCTCGATGCCCGGCGAGACCAGGTACTACGTGCCGAAGCTCCAGGCCCTGAAGAACATCGTCGCCGACCCCGACCTCTTCGGGGTGCGGATCGAGCCGATCCCCAACAAGCCCTATTTCGGCACCATCGACCTGTGGGAGGACATGGACATCGCCACGGCCGCCAGGCTGGCCGAGACGCCCCTGGATGAGTTCATTGCCCTGAACCCTGCCTATCACCGGCCGGTGATTCCGGGCGAGGGGCGCAATCCCCTGGTGGTGCCCGCCGAGAAGGTACAGGTCTTCATGGCCAACCTGCACCGGCACGAACTGGAGGAGAAGCCCCTCTCCAACTGGAAGACCCATTCCCTCCGGAAGGGCGAGAAGCTGGAAGCCGTGGCCGCGCGCCATGGGCTCACCGTCGCCCGCCTGAAGCAGTTGAACGGCATCACGCCGAAGACCCGCATCGGTCCGGGCCACGTTTTCCTGGTCCCGACCGGGGTCCAGGCCCACGACGACCTGGTCGCGGCCCGCCTGCCCCAGGATCCGGTGGCGGCCACGCCGCCCCGGCCGGCGAAGCGTCGCGCCGTTTCGGGCCGCGCCGCCGGCAAGGGCCCGGCCGTCGCCGCCAGCGCGGGAGGGCGGCAGCGGTTGACCCTGGCCGCCGGAAAATCCGGCATGGTGGCCAAGGGTCCGAAGCCCGGCGCCGGACGCCCGGCCGGAAAACCAGCCCCAAAGACCGCCAAGAAGAAGCGCTGACCGGCGCGCCCGGCCTGGGGAGCCGAACCCGGCGCGCCGTTGGTGCGGGATTCCCCGACGCGGGGAGCCCCTCCGCCGGCGGCCGGCCGGAAGACCGTCGCCGGCCCGGCTCAGCCGGGAAAGTGGCAGCGGACGGTGTGGCTCGCCGAGAAGGCGGTCTCCCCCGGGTAGGAGGCGCGGCAGGTGTCCACCGCGCGTGGGCAACGGGGATGGAAGTGGCATCCGGCCGGAGGAGCCGCCGGCGACGGCAGGTCGCCTGCCAGGCGGACCGGCGCGACCTCCGACGGCTCGATCGCGGGCACCGCGGCGAGCAGGGCCTGGGTGTAGGGGTGGCGGGGATTGCGCAGCACCTCGTCCACCGATCCCCGCTCGACGATGCGCCCCAGGTACATCACCGCCACCTCCTGGGCCAGGAAGTCCACGACGGCGATGTTGTGGGTGATGAAAAGGTAGGCAAGCCCGAGGCGTTTCTGCAGGTCGCGCAACAGGTTCAGGATCTGGGCCTGCACCGAAACATCGAGCGCGCTGGTGGGCTCGTCGCAGACCAGCAGTTCCGGCTCCACGGCGAGGGCCCGGGCGATGGCGATGCGCTGGCGCTGCCCGCCCGAGAACTCGTGGGGATAGCGCTGGGCCATGGCGCCCGGCAATCCCACCGCCTCCAGCAGCTCCCCGACCCTCGCCTCGGCGCCGCGTCCCTTCAGGGCGCGCAGCCCCTCGGCGATGGTTTCTCCGACCCGAAGCCTGGGATTGAGGGAACCGAAGGGGTCCTGGAAGACCATTTGCATCCTGGCCCGGAAGGGCCGCAACCGGGATTCCGGCAGGTCCCCGATTTCCTGCCCGTCCAGGCGCAGGAAGGAGGACGTGGCGGGCAGCAGCCGCAGCACGGCCTTGCCGGCCGTGGTCTTGCCGCAGCCCGATTCACCGACCAGGGCCAGGGTGCGGCCCCGCACGAGGCGCAGCGATACCCCATCCACCGCGCGCACGTGGCCGACGGTCCGCCGGAAAAGGCCCCGGCGGATGGGGAAATGCACGCGGAGTTCCTCAACCTCCAGCAGCGGCGCAGGCGCTTCCGCGGCCACCGATTCGCCCGCAGGAGCGGGAACTCCGGAACTCCGGGCACCGGTGGCCGGGAAATGGCAGCGCACGGCATGGCCCTGCGCGAGGAAGGTCCAGTCCGGCACCTCGCGCCGGCAAATCTCCCGCGCCTCCGCGCAGCGCGGCGCGAAGCGGCAACCGCAAAGGGGCCTGTCCAGGGACGGCACGCTGCCCGGGATCGTGGCGAGTGCCGTCCCGCGCAGCCGCACGTCCGGAAGCGCGGCGAACAGCCGCCGCGCATAGGGGTGGGCCGGCCGGGCATAGAAATCCGCCCGGGGGGCCGTTTCCACCAGCTGGCCCGCATACATGATGCCGACCCGGTCGGCCATTCGGGCGACGACCCCCAGGTCGTGGCTGATCAGCAGGGTCGCCATGCGCCGCGCGGCCTTGAGCTCCGCCAGCAGGTCCAGGACCTGGGCCTGGATGGTGACGTCCAGCGCGGTGGTCGGTTCGTCGGCGATCAGCAGTTCGGGCTCGCCGGCCAGCGCCATCGCGATCATCGCCCGCTGCTTCATGCCGCCGGAGAGTTGGAACGGGAATTCGTCCACGCGGCGGGCAGGATCGGGGATGCCGACGGCGGCAAGGAGCGTCTCGGCCCGCTCCCGGGCGGCAACGCCGGTCATGCCATGGTGCAGGGCCAGGGATTCGCCGATCTGGGCACCGACGGTCATCACCGGGTTGAGGCTGGTCCCCGGCTCCTGGAAGATCATGGCCATGCGCCCGCCGCGCACCCGGCGCATTCCGGTTTCCGGCAATTCCCGCAGCGAAGTGCCGTCGAAGACCACCGTACCGCCGGTCAGCCTCCCGCCGGCCGGCAGCAGGCGCATCAGCGCCAGGGCCGTCATCGATTTTCCGCAGCCGGATTCACCCAGGAGTGCGAAGGTCTCCCCCTCGTCGATGTCGAAGGAGACCTGCTGCACGGGTCGGACGGGGCCTATGGCCACCGACAGGTCGCGGACCTTCAGCAGGCTCATAAGAGCCCCCTCTCCGCAGCCCTACCCCGGGCGGGAGCGACCGCGGTCCGCCCCCGCACGGCGCCCGGCGGACGATTGCGCCCCTGCGGGTGGCCGTGCCATGGATTCATCGGTGGCTCATCCTCGGATCGAAGGCGTCGCGGACCGCATCGGAGAACAGGTTCGCCGAGAGTACCAGCGCGAACATGAAGCAGAAGGCCGCGGCCAGGGACCACCAGACCATGGGCTCCCGAGCCAGTTCCATCCGCGCGGCATTGATCATCGTGCCGAAACTGACGGTGTTGGGATCGACGCCGATGCCCACGTAGGAGAGGACCGCCTCGGCCAGCACCAGTCCGGAGAAGTCCATCACCAGCGCGATGATCACGATGTGCATGACATTCGGCAGGATGTGGCGCAGCATGATGGCCAGCCGGCCCACGCCGAAGGCCCTGGCCGCCTGAACGTAATCCATCTCCCTAAGTTTCAGGGTCTCCCCCCGCAGCAGCCGGCAAAGGCCGGTCCAGCTCGTCACGCCCAGGATCGCACAGAGGGCCAGCAGTCGGGCGTCCGCGCGGTCCGCCGCCGTCGCGAAGGCTTCCGGGTGGGTGTCGATCAGCACCTGCATCATCAGCACGGCGGCGGCGATCAGGAGGACCCCGGGGATGGAATTCAGCGTCGTGTAGAGGTACTGGATCAGGTCGTCCACCCAGCCTCCCAGATAGCCGGCGAGGATGCCGAGCAGGACCGCCGCCGGCAGCATGATCAGGGTCGTCAGGGTGCCGATCAGCAGGCCCGTGCGGATGCTCTTCAGGGTGAGGTAGAGCACGTCCTGTCCCACCTTGTCGGTGCCCAGCACGTGGTAGCCACCGGCGAGCGCCGCGGCGGGCCCGCCCAGCAGGGCCAGGGTCAGCAGCGTCGCGGAAACCGCCTCCCAGGCGGTGCCCGGGCGCCGGCGCTTGAGGATGGCGAACACCATGGCCAGCGGCAGCCAGGCCGCCAGTCCGAGCGCCAGCCCCCGGAAGGCGGAGGCCGCCACGTCGGCGCTGTGCCTGTCCAGTTCGGCGCCCAGGTGGGCGCCGCCATGCTTGAGCCGCGGGAACTCCCGGCCCGCTGCGGAGCCTTCCGGCCCTTCGACGGATTCCTTCGCGTACAGATGGGTGGCCAGCGGCGCCGAGTAGGTCTTCTCCGTGCGGTTGCGCAGTCCCGCCAGCAGCGCATCGAGGGCCGAGTTCACCTCGACCGAATAGGCTCCGGGCTTGCCGTCCTTGCCCGGCAGCAGCGTCCGGTAATGCATGGAATCGACGATGCCCACCAGCACGAAGGCCGCCAGCAGCGTCGCGGCCGCCATGCCGGACCTGCTGCGCCCCACCCGGGCCCAGGCCGCGCGAAGGTGCTCCTGGCGCGAGGCCCAGGCGCCGGAAGCCGCAATTGCGGCCAGGAGCAGGAGCAGGAGGAGGTCGGACCAGAGCAGGACCGGCTTGAACGCGATCATTCGAGGCGCACCCGCGGATCCACCAGCGTGTAGGAAAGGTCCGTCAGCAGCAGGCCGAGGATGTAGAGGCAGGAACCGATGAAGACCATGGCCCGCACCACCGCGAAATCCTGCGCATTGATCGCGTCGATGGTGTAGCTGCCGAGTCCCGGAATGCCGAAGAAGGACTCCGTGATCAGGCTTCCCATGAAGAGCAGAGGGATCACCACCACCACACCGGTCAGGATGGGGATCAGCGCGTTGCGCAGCACGTGGCGGAACAGCATCGTCAGTTCCGGCAGGCCCTTGGCCATGGCCGTGCGCACGTAGTCCCGGTTCACCTCCTCCAGGAACAGGGTGCGGTAGAGCCTCGCCGAGGAACCGATGCCGGCGATGACGTTGATCAGCACCGGCAGGACCAGGAACTTCACGGCGTCCAGCCCCCCCGCATATCCCGAGATGGGGACCAGGTGCCACACCTTGGAGACGAGCCACTGGCCGCCGATGATGTAGAACAGGCTCGAGATGGACATCATCGCCACGCACAGGACCACGCCGCCCACGTCCAGGTAGGTCGCCCGGAAGAAAACCAGCAGCAGCGCAAAGCTGATGGAGACGTACAGGCCAAGGATGAAGACCGGCACGGCCACGGCCAGGGATGGCACCATCCGGGTGCGGATCTCCCTGGAAATGTCGCGCCCGTCGTCCGCCCGCCCGAAATCGAAGGCGAACATGCGCACGGACTTGGCGAAGAAGATGGTGTCCGTCACCTTCGCCAGGCCTGCCGCTTCGGCGTTCCAGGCCAGGGGCTTGTCGTAGCCCCGTTCGGCCTTCCACTTCTGGATCGCCTCGGGCGTCACGCGCTTCACGCCGAGCTGCATCCGCGCCATGTCGTCGGGGCTATTCACCACGAAGAACAGGGCAAAGGTGATCAGGTTCACCCCGATCAGGATCGGGATGGCATAGAGGACGCGCCGGACGACGTAGGCGAGCATCGGGAAGGCGCCGCCGCGCCTCAGCCCTGGGGATGGCGCAGGCAGATCTTGCCGAAATGCCGACCGCTCGCCAGGTAGGCCAGGGCCTCGCGCAATTCGCCGAACTCGAAGACCCGGTCCACCACCGGCAGCAGGCCGTGCTGCCCGATGGCGCGCGCCATGGCTTCGAAGCCGTCCCGATGGCCGACGGTGATGCCCTGCAGGCGCACGTGGCGGGTCACGATGGGACCCAGCTTCACGTCCAGGCTGCCGCCGGACAGGACGCCGATCAGGCTGATGGTGCCGCCGATGCGGATCGCCCGGAGGGACTGGTTCAGCGTCTGCTCGCCGCCCACCTCGACCACGTGGTCCACGCCCTCGCCGCCGGCCATCTCCCTGACGATCTTGCCCCACTCGGGGACGCTGCGGTAATTGACGACGGCGTCGGCCCCCATGGCCTTCACCCGCTCGAGCTTTTCGTCGCTGCTGGAGGTGACGATGACATGGGCGCCGGCCATCCTGGCGAACTGGAGGGCAAACAGGGAGACGCCACCCGTGCCCTGGACCAGCACCCGGTCGCCTGCCTTGATGGCCCCGCAGGTGACCAGCGCCGTCCAGGCGGTCAGCGCGGCACAGGGCAGCGTCGCCGCCTGCTCGTCGGTCAGATGGCCCGGCACCCGGGACACGCCGCCCTCGTCGAGCACCATCCATTCGGCCATCACCCCGTCGATGGGGCCGCCAAGGGTTCGGGTCAGGCGCTCCGCGTTGGGCTCGCCGCCATGGAAATGGGGCATGAAAAGGGGGCAGACCCGGTCGCCCACGGCGACCCGCCGCACGCCCTCCCCGACGGCCTCCACGATGCCCACGCCGTCGGAGATCGGTATCAGTGGCAGGGTGCCGGTCAGCGCGCCGTAGCCGCGCTTGGGAACCACCAGGTCGCGGAAGTTCAGCGACGCCGCCTTCATGCGCAGCAGCACCTGCCCCGGGCCCGGCGCCGGCTTGGCCCGTTCCCCGGGCACCAGGTGCTCCATGGACCAGTCGTCGCGGATCTCCCAGACTTTCATCGCGTCTCCTCTCCTCACATCCAGCTCAGGGTCTGCCCGCCATCGACCGGAATGGCGGTGCCCGTCATGTAACGCCCGGCGTCCGACGCCAGCAGCAGGACCGCGCCATCCAGGTCGGCGGGCTGGCCGAAGCGCCGTTGGGGAATTCGCTTCAGCAGGGTTTCCTCCAGGCCGCCGTCCCGGAATGTCTGGTGCATGTCCGTTTCGATGTTCCCCGGGCAGACGGCGTTCACCCGCACCCCCTTGCCCGCAAGTTCGAGGGCCATGACCCTCGTCAGCTGGATCAGGGCGGCCTTCGAGGCCGCGTAGCTGGACAGGAATCCGGCCGCCCGCAGGCCCGCCGTGGAGGCCACGTTGATGATCGCTCCCCCGCCGGCCCTGGCCATGCGCCGGGCAGCCGTCTGGGCGACCAGGAAGGCACCCTTCAGGTTGGTGTCGAGGACGCGGGAGACCTCGGCCTCGTCCTGGTCCACGAAACGCCCCGCATAAAGGATGCCGGCATTGTTCACGAGGATGCCGATGCCGCCGCCGAGGGCGGATTCGGCCGCGTCGAAGGCCGGGCCGATGGTTTCGCTGCGCGTCACGTCCAGCGGGACCGCGCAGGCCCGGTGTCCGGCGGCCACGAGTTCCGCCACGGCGGCATCCAGCCGGTCGGTTCGCCGGGCGGCCAGCGCCACGGCGGCGCCGGCGCCGGCCAGCGTCTTCGCCAGATGCAGGCCGATGCCGCTGGAAGCGCCCGAGACGAGCGCGACGCGGCCGTCGAGGCCGAAGAGGGCTTGCAGGTTCATGGGGACTCCATCGGAAGGCAGCCGGATTCTACCGTCGGCCGGGGGGGTCAATGCAGCCGGTCCGGCCTCCCGCAGCACTGCTTGAACTTCCTCCCGCTGCCGCAGGGGCAGGGATCGTTGCGTCCCACTTTCGGAGACTCGCGGCGCAGCGGCATTGCCGGCTGGCGCTTGATGCGCCAGAAATCGTGGATCTCGACGACGCGGGCGGCCAGCCGCGCGGCGGCCTCGTCCATCAGCCTCGCCTCCTGCGCCTCGCTCATCCACGGCCCGCCGGAGGCCTCCGCATCCTCCTTCAGGGATCCCTCCAGCAGGTAGAAATCCTCGAGCAGTTCGACCATGTCCTCGGCGTGCTCGCCGGCGGCCTCGACCCAATCCACCGGAGACAGTTCCGTACCCAGCAGGTAACCGTCGCACCAGGGCGTCAGGCCGGAGGCGTGCTCCCCCTCCTCCGGGTCATAGACGATCAGGACCGGATCCTCGCCGGCCTCCAGCTGGGCCGCCAGGTGGTCGCGGAAGCGCATCAGCAGTTCCTGGAATTCCCGGGCCTCGGCCTCGTCGCGAAACGCGGGCGCCTCGCCCAGGGCGACGGGAAGCCAGGCCTCGGGAGGTGGCGACTCCGGCCCGCCCAGAAGCGCGCACAGGAAGCCCTGCAGTTCGTCCAGGCGCATGGCTTCGCCGTGGAAGATCTCGGACGCCAGGAAGTCCTCCAGGCGGTCCACGGCGTCCTCGTCGAGTAGGTGGTCGGTCGGCGCGTCGGTCATGGCGGCGGGAAATCGGGAAAAGCAGCATCTTCCCACATCACCCGCCCCGCGAGCGGCGGAAAATCAGCCTTTCCGTATGGCATCATGGGCTGGCTCAGGACTTGAGCCAGGGAAGGCCATGGACCGCACCGAACGCTTCTACAAGATCGACCAGTTGCTGAACGAACGGCGACACGCAAGCTTCGCCCAGATCCAGGAGGCCCTGGGGGTGTCCCGCGCCACCGTGAAGCGCGACCTGCAGTACCTGCGCGACCGGATGAATGCGCCCCTGGTCTACGATCGGGACGCGGGCGGCTACCGGTTCGCCGCGCCGGCCCGCCACGCGCCCAAGTACGAACTGCCCGGCCTCTGGTTCAACTCCTCCGAGATCTACGCGCTGCTGATGATGCAGGACCTGCTGGAGGAGGTGCAGCCCGGGCTCCTCGGGCCCCACATCGCCCCGCTCCAGGCGCGGCTGAGGAGCCTCCTCGGCAGCCGGGAGGACGATCCGGGGGACGTGTCGCGGCGGATCCGCATCCTGCACGCCGCCAAGCGGCGCACCGACCTGCGCTATTTCGAACTGATCGCCTCCACGCTGCTCAAGCGGCGGCGGCTGGCGATCCGGCACTGGAACCGGGGCCGCGACGAGGAGACCGAACGGGAGGTGTCGCCCCAGCGCCTGGTGTACTACCGGGACAACTGGTACCTGGACGCCTGGTGCCACCTGCGCGAGGAAATCCGCAGCTTCGCGGTGGACGCCATCCGCCACGCGACGCTGGTGGATCGCCGGGCCCGGGAGGTGGCAAGACGCGACCTGGATGCCGTCCTCGGCGCCGGCTACGGCATCTTTTCCGGGGCCCGCACGGCCTGGGCGCGGTTGCGCTTCTCCCCCGAACATGCCCGCTGGGTCGGCGCCGAGCAATGGCACCCGGACCAGCACACGACGCGGGAACCCGATGGCGGGCTCTTGCTGGAGTTGCCCTATTCCAATCCCACCGAACTGGTGATGGACATCCTGCGCCACGGGGCCGGCGTCGAGGTCCTGGGTCCGCCGGAACTGCGCCGGCGCGTGCACGAGGAACTGGAACTGGCCCGTTCGCTTTACGCCGGTCCGGATTGACGTATCCTGCGCTCGCGAGGCATTCCGGCCGCCTCGGGAGGGTACCCCGATGACAAACCCGTCGCGAATGCCGTTCCGTTTCCTGCGGATGCTGCTGCCGCTGCTGCTCCTGCCGGCGCCCGACCCCACCCGGGCGGAACTTCCGACCGGCGAAAAGGGGGTCTGGCTATCCAACGCCGCGGGCGAACGGGTGCGCATCGGAACGGTGCACTTCACCGCCACGGCCGGCGGTCGCACGGCCTTCCGGTTCCGGCTCGACGAGACCCGCTTCGGCGAGTATTTCCTCGCGATGCGCCCTTTCCGCTGCCTGGCCGGCCCGGTCCAGCACCTGTGCCACTTCCCCTTCGGCGGCGAGAACGAGATCTCGCCGGCCGACCTCACGCCCCTCGAATACCGGCTCATCTTCCTGCACAAGAAGCCGGGAACCCTGCATCTGGAATCCCGCAACGGCCTGCTGTGGCGGTTGCGGCCGGAGGGGGAGCGGCTGGTGGGCCGCCTGTACGACGCGGACCTGGATCCCATCATCGTGCCCCAGGGCGACATGCGGCGGCCGGTCACCGACGCCCACCTGCAGGAGGCCAACGAAGCATCCCACTGGCTGCCCCGGCTGGTGATCGAGTGAGCGTGGCGCCAGGAGGGCGACGCGGAGGGCTCCGGCGGCAGCGCCCGCCCCTCGGCATCGCGGGGATCATCGCGGAAACCTGACGCGGCCTGTTCCTGGCGCTCGCCCCCCGGCCGATCCGGACAAGAACCGGAAACTCCGGGCGATGGGCCCTTGTCCGGGTCGCCAGGCCTCCGCGGGGAACCCGTCGGTCAGATTTTGCTGCAACGCAGCAATGTGCTAGGCTTGGAGCGGCTCGCCCGCGGGCCGGAAAGCGACCCGCATCGTCTCGAAAGAACTTGCCATGACCCCCGCTGAACTCCAGGATTT
>JAEUNJ010000103.1 GCA_016791145.1 Rhodocyclaceae bacterium
CCTTCGCCGCCGCCCTGGCCCTGGACCAGCCTTTCGGACCCCTTTGTGCGATAGTCCTCGTGCTGGCGGCCGGTGCGGTCGCCTTGGCCGGGCGTCGGTGATATGCTTCTATGCCTTTCGCCAGACAGAATCCGGCATCCACCGTGGCCTTCTCCCTCTTCGGAAAAAAGCCCCAGCCGCCCAAGCCGGCGGCGGGCAAGGCGCCTGCCCCGGCGCCGGCTCCGAAGCGCCCGGCCACCGCCAAGCCGGCACCCCAGCCGCAGCCCCAGGCGCCGGCCAGGGCGGCCCAGCCGGTCCCGGCATCGCCACCGAAGCGTGCCGACGAGGATCTCGGCAGCCTGGATTTCACGGGCACCGGTGTTCTGGAAGGCATTTCCGCAACCCCCATCGGCGACCACGACGACACGCCACGGGTGGCCCCCGTCATCGAGGAGGCCGCCATCCTGCATGCCAACGGGCAGAGCGAAGCGGCCTGCGCCGCCCTGGAGGACGCCTTGAAGGGCGACCTGGGCCGGGATGCGGAGCGCGGCTGGGGCATGCTGTTCGACCTGCTGCAGTTTCTCGGCCGCCAGGAGGATTACGAATCCTGGGCCCTGGAGTATGCCGGGCGGTTCGAGAAGTCGCCGCCCGCCTGGGTGCCGCCGGAGAAGGATGACCGGGATCCGTCGCTGATCACCGGCGGCCGGGCCCACATTTCCCTGACCGGGGTCCTGAACGCGAAGGTGGCCGACCAGCTCAAGCAGCTGATGAAGATGGCCGAGGCCAATCCGGTCGTGCGCCTGGAACTGGGCAAGCTCAAGGACGCGGACAACGGCGGCTGTACCCTGGTCTACCGGGCCCTGCAGGCGCTGAAGCGGGCGAAGAAGGAGTTTGTGCTCGGCGGCGCGGAGGAACTGGCCGCGCTGCTGGCGAAGAAGATCACCCCCGGCCGCCGCGAGGACGAGGGCATCTGGCTGCTGCTGCTGGAGCTCTACCAGCAGCTCTTCATGCACGAGGTCTTCGAGGAGGAGGCGGTGAACTACGCGGTGACCTTCGAGGTGTCGCCTCCCTCGTGGGAAGCGCCGAAGAAGCGGCGGACCGCCCCGGCCGCGGCCGAGGACGAATCGCAGGGCCTGGCGCTGCGCGGCGAGATCGTCGCTGCCGGCCCGGACGCCTTCGCCGCGCTGGCCAGGGGCTGCGCCACCGAAACGGAGGCCGTGGTGGATGTGCGCCATCTGCGCCGCATCGACTTCGTGAGCGCCGGCCAGCTCCTGAACGCCCTGGCCAGCCTGCAGGCCGCGGGCAAGCGCATCCGCCTCAGGGGGGCGAGCCACCTGGTGGCGGCCCTCTTCGACCTGATGGGCATCGGCCAGGTGGCGGCCATCGAGTTGCGCAAGGCCTGACCCAGTCCTTCTTCCGCTACCCCATGGAACAGTATCGCGGCACCACCATCCTTTCCGTTCGTCGCGGCGATGCCGTCGCCCTGGGCGGCGACGGGCAGGTGACCCTCGGCAACATCGTCATCAAGAGCACGGCGCGCAAGGTGCGGCGGCTTTACCAGAACCGGATCCTGGCCGGGTTCGCGGGCGGCACCGCCGACGCGTTCACGCTGTTCGAGCGCTTCGAGGCGAAGCTCGAGAAGCACCAGGGCAATCTGCTCCGCTCGGCGGTGGAACTGGCCAAGGACTGGCGCACCGACCGGATGCTGCGCCGCCTGGAAGCCATGCTCGCCGTGGCCGACCGGGAGAACAGCCTCGTCATCACCGGCAACGGCGACGTGCTGGAGCCGGAACTGGGCATCGTCGCCATCGGCAGCGGCGGTGCCTACGCCCAGGCGGCGGCGCGGGCCCTGCTGGACAACACGGACCTGTCCCCGGCCCACATCGTGGCCAAATCGCTGGCGATCGCCGGCGACCTCTGCATCTACACGAACCAGAACCACGTGATCGAAACCCTGGATTGAGCGGCACGGGCGCGGCCCCGGTCCCGGCGGGCCGCGGATGGCGGCCGGCTTCCCGCATTCCTTCCCGGTATCCTGCGCATTGTGGCGGTGAGAGGCGTTGACCATGACCCAGATGACCCCGTCCGAGATCGTTTCGGAACTCGACAACATGCCGGGGACCGGCCTGTTGCGGCGCAGGCTGACCCGCGCAGCGGGTCAAGGGCCGCAGGCCCGGCCGTAGCCACAAGAACATCGCGGAGTTTCAGCCCATGACCCAGATGACCCCTTCCGAAATCGTTTCGGAACTCGACAAGAACATCGTCGGCCAGGCCCGCGCCAAGCGGGCCGTGGCCATCGCACTGCGCAACCGATGGCGTCGCGCCCAAGTGGGCGAACCCCTGCGCAGCGAGATCACGCCCAAGAACATCCTGATGATCGGCCCCACCGGCGTCGGCAAGACGGAGATCGCCCGCCGCCTGGCGCGCCTCGCCCAGGCCCCCTTCATCAAGGTCGAGGCGACCAAGTTCACCGAGGTCGGCTACGTCGGCCGCGACGTGGACACGATCATCCGCGACCTGGCCGAGACGGCGATCAAGGAGGGCCGCGAGCGCGCCATGCAGGCGGTGCGGGACCGGGCCGCCGACGGGGCGGAGGACCGCATCCTCGACGTGCTGCTGCCGCCGGCGCGCAGCGTCGGATTCGGGGAGGCCGCGCCGGCGGCCGATTCGTCCACGCGGCAGAAGTTCCGCAAGCGCCTGCGCGAGGGCGAGCTCGACGACAAGGAAGTCGAGATCGAGCTCGCCGCGGCGCCGTCGCAGATGGAGATCCTCGCCCCGCCGGGCATGGAGGACCTCACCGGGCAAATCCAGAGCATGTTCCAGAACCTGGGCGGCGGCCGGCGGAAGATGCGCAAGATGAAGATCCGCGACGCCATGAAGGCCCTGACGGACGAGGAGGCGGCGCGCCTGATCAACGACGAGGAAGTCAAGGCCGAGGCCCTGCGCAACGTGGAGCAGAACGGCATCGTCTTTCTCGACGAGGTGGACAAGATCGCCTCCCGCTCCGAGATGCACGGCGCCGACGTCTCGCGCCAGGGCGTGCAGCGGGACCTGCTGCCCCTGGTCGAGGGCACGACCGTGTCCACCAAGTACGGCATGATCAAGACGGACCACATCCTCTTCATCGCCAGCGGCGCCTTCCACCTCTCGAAGCCCTCGGACCTGATCCCCGAGCTCCAGGGCCGCTTCCCGATCCGGGTCGAGCTGGATTCCCTGTCGGTGGACGACTTCGAGCGCATCCTGACCCAGACCGACGCCTGCCTGACCCTGCAATACCAGGCCCTGCTGGCCACCGAGGAGGTCCGCGTCGAGTTCAGGCCGGAGGGCATCCGCCGCCTGGCCGAACTGGCCTACCAGGTCAACGAGCGGACCGAGAACATCGGCGCGCGGCGACTCTACACCGTCATGGAAAAGCTGCTGGAGGAGATCTCCTTCACCGCCGGCAAGGCCGGGGCGCAGACCCTGGTCGTGGACGCCGCCTACGTCGATGCCCGCCTGGAAGGGCTGGCCGCCCGGGAAGACCTCGCCCGCTTCGTGCTGTGAGCGGCGGCGCGCTGTTCCTGCGCATCGTCGCCATCGTCTTTCCCGTCTTCGCCGTCATCGGCGTCGGCTGGCTCTACGGGCGGCGCTTCAAGCCGGACCTGGCGGTGGCCAACCGGCTGAACATGGACCTGTTCGTGCCGGCCCTGGTCTTCAGCGCCCTCGCCGCCAAGTCCTTCGCGATCGGCGACCACCTGATGCTGGCCCTCGCCGGCACCCTGGTGGTGCTGGGGTCCGGCCTGCTCGGCTGGCCCCTGGCGCGGCTGGCCGGGATCGAGGCGAAGACCCTCGTGCCGCCGATGATGTTCAAGAATTCCGGCAACATGGGCATCCCGCTGATCGTCCTCACCTTCGGCGACCAGGCCCTGCCGGCGGCAGTCGTGCTGTTCCTGGTCGAGAACCTGCTGCATTTCTCCCTCGGCGCCTGGATGCTCGACCACCGGGTGAAGCTCCTCGACCTATGGAAGAACCCGGTGATGGCGGCGGGACTGGCGGGCCTGCTGGTCAGCCTGGGCGGCGTCGCCCTCTGGCCGCCGCTGTTGACCGCCGTGCGCATGCTGGGCGACATCTCGATCCCGTTGCTGCTCTTCTCCCTGGGCGTGCGCCTTGCCCAGTCGGCCTACCACGTCTGGGGCGCCGGCCTGGTGGGGGCCCTGGCCACCCCGGCCACCGGGCTGGTGGTCGCCGTGGCCTGCCAGCCGATGCTGGGCGACGGCCAGGAGGCGGCGATCCTGCTCCTGTTCGGCGCCCTGCCGCCGGCGGTGCTCAACTACATGTTCGCCGAGCGCTACCGGCAGGAGCCGGACAA
>JAEUNJ010000126.1 GCA_016791145.1 Rhodocyclaceae bacterium
AAGGCAGCGGCCTGGGCCTTTCCATCGTCGCCCGCATCGCCGAACTGCACGGCGCCCGGGTCAGCCTGGACGAAGGCGCCGCCGGCGGGTTGCGGGTACGGGTGGAATTCCCGGATCCCGGGAGTCGTTGATTCGTCATTGCATCGGGGATGCCGCGCCCAAGGAAGGCGATCGGCTCTGGCGGCGCCATCCGAAAGCCAAACCCGCGTCTTTTTTCCGGAACAGGTATCGCCGACGGCCATGCCGTTCCGGACGATGCCGGGACTCGCCCCGGCGGGCGACCTCCTTTCTCGTTGCGCGACGAGAAAGGAGGCAAAGAGGCGCGCCGCGTTGCGTCGGCCCCTCGGGCTGCCCTCGCTCCAAACCGCCCATGCGCGCGCCAAGTCGCGGAGCGGCCACCGCGCCGGCGAAGTCCGGGCGCCGGGCCGCCCCAAGCCCGGACGGCACGCGCCGGAGGCGCAATCCGCTCCGTCGCCCAATCAGTGCTCCCCGTAACAAGTGAGCGCAGCGATCCGTCGAGTTCCCCTGCCCCGGGGCGGGGGTTAGGGGGTGGGGGGCCCGCTAGAACCGCCGAAGGCGGATATCCTCCAGGCTGCGCATCAGCCGGGCGCTGACGTTGCGCAGGCGCTGGTTGAGCAGCATGACCAGCTCGATGAGGATCTTGATGCCCAGTTGGGCCTCCTCGGCCAGCAGGCGGGTCAGGGATTCCCGGTCGAGGACCGCGAACAGGGACTCCTCGGTGGTCACGCAACTGGCGAAGCGGGGTTCCCCGTCCACCAGCGACATCTCCCCCAGGGTCTTGCCCGGACCGGCCTCGCCGATCCTGACCGGCAGGCCGCCGCTGTCGCGCTTGACGATCTCCACGCCGCCGTCCAGCAGCAGGAGCATGAAATCGCCGGCATCGCCCTCGCGGATGATCTCGGTGCCGGCCGGCGCCCGGTAGCAGACCATGTAGCCGGCCAGGCGCGCCAGTTCCTTGACGTCGAAGTCCTCGAACAGGCGGATGTGCGCCATCACCTCCAGGATCCGCGCCACGTGGGGCGTCGCGTCGCCCAGGGGCTTCAGGGTCGGGATGTGGGTCCGGGTCAGCGGGGCGGTCGTCATGGCCGGGTCATTATATGCCCGCCGTCCGGCGGGCCGGAGCGCCGGCAGGGGCCCGGCTCAGCGGTAGAGCAGCGCGAGGACGGCGGCCAGCCAGCCCAGGAAGGCGACGATGAGGTGCGGATCGGTCAGCAGGTCCCGGGCCGGGTCGCCGCCCCCGCCGCGCCGGTGCAGCAGGAACAGGTAGCGCATCAGGCCGTAGAGGACGAAGGGCACGGTGCCGATCAGCCAGGAAGTGCCGTGCAGCGCGACGGTTTCGGCCGCCATGGTGTAGAGGGCATAGGACACCACGGTACCGGTGGCGGCGACGGTGATGAACTGGTCCAGCATCGCCCCCGAGTATTGCTCCAGGACGCGCCGGTGGCCGCCGCCTTCCGCCACCAGGGCTCCCAGTTCGGCGCGCCGCTTGGCGAAGCCCAGGAAGAGGGTCAGCATGAGGCCGCAGAGCAGCAGCCAGTGGGTGGGCGGGATGCCGATGGCGACGGTGCCGGCCAGGAGCCGCAGCATGAAGCCGGCGGCGATGATGAACACGTCGAGGACCACGACGTGCTTGGCGCCCAGGCTGTAGGCGGCGTTGAGCAAGGGGTAGGCGACGAAGATCCAGGGCGCCGCGAAGCCGCCGGCCAGCCCCAGGGCTAGGCCGCCGGCCAGGCAGAGGGCCCCGGCCGCCAGGGCGACCGGGACGGGCAGGGTTCCGCTGGCCAGCGGACGATGGCGCTTGACCGGGTGCTGCCGGTCCCGTTCCCGGTCCAGCCAGTCGTTGAAGACATACACGCCGGAGGAAAGCAGGCAGAAGGCCGCGAAGGCCTTCAGGGCCAGGGCGAGGCGCAGCGGGTCGCCCCAGGCGTGGCCGAAGAGCAGGCCCACGAAGACGAAGCCGTTCTTCACCCACTGGTGGGGCCGCAGGAGCCTCAGGAGCTGGAGGGCGGTCGGCATGGCGCGTCGGGAAAATGGCGTTCGCAAAAATAGCACGCCCGCACCGGCAGCCAGGCGGGGATCGCGTACCAGCGCCGCCGGATGTCCGCGAGGACGCCGTCCCGATAGGCCTGGTAGGCGAAGCCCCGCCCCAGGACGATCCAGAAGCGGGCGCCCCGCTCCGTGAGTTCCCGGACCTCCACCGACCGGAAATGGGGCCGGTAGTCGGCCGGGTCCGGGGCGGTCTTGCGCAGGATGAGGAGGTTCCCGCCGTCCAGATCCCGCCAGTCGGTCAGGATGTCGTCATGGCGGGCGTGGCTGGAGCCGGGGCCGAAGACGGGCACGTGGCGGCCCTGGGCGTAGGCCAGGGTCGAGGCGTTGGAGTAGCCGTCCGAGGCGAGCACGAAGGCCTCCCCGCCGGCCGCCGCCCGGGCGCGGTCGAGCAGGCGCGGCGCCTCGAAGGTGAGCACGATGCCGTCGTAGAGCCGGGTCCGCTGCCAGGTTTCCAGGGGCAGCGCCGAGGCGGCGGCGATGAGGATCATGTGCAGGGCGGCGAAGCCGGCGAAGAAGGCGACCAGGCGCTCCAGCGTGCGCTCCGGCAGGCGCAGGGCCAGCCAGGCCAGCGCGAAGGGGAGGAAGGAGAGCAGCCAGTGCAGGCCCACCTGCTTGACCAGCGACAGCAGGGCGAACAGCAGCAGCGGCACGAAGGAGAGCACCGCCAGGCCCCGCCCCTCCTCCGCGTCGCCCCGGCGCAGCAGCAGCCAGAGTCCGGGCGGCGTCAGCAGGTAGGCCAGCGTCGCCGCGTAGAGCAGCGGCGTCCTCCAGGACAGGCCGGCACCCTCGTGCCGGTTCACGAAGTTGAACAGGTAGTTGGTCCAGCAGTGGCCGGCGTTCCACCAGGCCATGAGGGCCAGGGCGGGAACCACCAGTCCATAGGCGATGGCGAGGCCGCGCCACACGCCGGCGCGCCGCAGGACGATCGCATGGACCAGGAAGGCGAAGCCGAGGAAGGCGGCGAAGTACTTGGACAGCACGGCGCCCGCCAGCAGGGCCCCGGCCAGCACGTACCAGGGGCCGGCCCCCGAGTCCTCCCGCGTCGCGCGCAGCCAGGCCAGGCCCGCCAGGACGGAGAAATAGACCAGCGGCGTGTCGGTGGTGACGAAGACGTTCCAGACCGCGGCCGGGGCGAGCAGCACCAGCAGCGCCGCCCAGCGGGCCCTGTCCGGCCCCGTCCGGGGCCAGATGCGCGGCAGGGCCCAGGCCACGGCCAGCGCCAGCAGGACGGGCTGCAGGACCGACGGCAGGCGCAGCCAGGCGGGTGCCTCGCCGAGGGCCCGGAGGGCCGCCAGCCACCAGCCGATCATCGGCGGATGGTCGTAGAAGCCCCAGTCCGGTTCGCGGCCCCACTCCAGGAAGTAGGCCTCGTCCCCCGTCATCGGAAAGACCCAGGCCAGCCAGAGGCGGAAGGCCAGGGTCAGGGGGATCAGCAGGAGCAGCAGCCGCCTCGGGTCGAGGCTGCGGTCGAGGCGGCCGGGGGACATTCAGCGCTCGGCGAGCTGCACGCGCCTCTTCTGAACCGCTTCGGCGAGCAGGTCGAGGACGGCGACGGTGCCCTCCCATCCCAGGCAGGCGTCGGTGATGGAGACCCCGTATTCCAGGGCCTTGCCGGGCTTCAGGTCCTGCCGGCCCTCCTTCAGGTGGGACTCCACCATCACGCCGAAGATGCGGTCGTCGCCGGCCGCCAGCTGGTCGCCCACCTCCCGGGCCACCTCGGCCTGCCGCCGGTAGTCCTTGCGGCTGTTGGCATGGGAGAAGTCGATCATCACCCGGGCCGCCAGTCCCGCCCGGCCCAGTTCCTGGCAGGCGTCGTCCACGCTCGCCGCGTCGTGGTTCGGGGTCTTGCCGCCGCGCAGGATCACGTGGCAGTCCTCGTTGCCGTTGGTGGACACGATGGCTGAATGGCCCGCCTTGGTGACCGACAGGAAATGGTGCGGGCTCGCCGCCGCCTTGATCGCGTCCACGGCGATGCGCACGTTGCCGTCCGTGCCGTTCTTGAACCCCACCGGGCAGGAAAGGCCGGAGGCCAGCTCCCGGTGCACCTGCGACTCGGTGGTGCGGGCGCCGATGGCGCCCCAGGCGATCAGGTCCGCCGTGTATTGGGGCGTGATGGTGTCGAGGAATTCCGTGGCGCAGGGCAGCCCCATCTCGTTGATCTCGAAGAGCAGCTTGCGCGCCAGGCGCAGCCCCTCGTTGATCTTGAAGCTGCCGTCCAGGCGCGGATCGTTGATCAGGCCCTTCCAGCCGACGGTGGTCCGCGGCTTCTCGAAATAGACCCGCATCAGGATCATCAGGTCATCCGCCAGGCGGGCCCGCTCCGCCGCCAGCCGGCGGGCGTACTCCAGGGCCGCGTCGATGTCGTGGATGGAGCAGGGGCCGACGATGACCACCAGGCGGTCGTCGGCGCCATGCAGGATGCGGTGGATGGCCGCCCGCGCCTCGTAGGTGCAGTCCGCCGCCTGCTCGGTGACCGGGAACTCCCGCAGCAGGTGTCCCGGGGGTGCCAGTTCCTTGATCTCGCGGATGCGGACGTCGTCGACGATGTGCTTCATGGGGTGGATTCGGGGATGGATTCCGGGCCGGATGCGGCCGGGCGGAAAATCCGGCATTCTACCGGATCGCCCCCCGCCACCCGCCCGGACCCATGAAAGGCCGAGGAAGCCCCGACCGCCCCGACAACCGCTATGCCGCCTGGTCGCGGAGCGCCGTGCCGGCCGACGAGGACGGGGGCTGGTGGCTGGAGGAGGCCCCGGCCCCGGAGACGACGCTGATCGTGGACGCCTCCCGCTCGGTGATCGCCCGCAACGACTCGCCGGACGTGCCCTTCGACCGGTCCGTCAATCCCTACCGGGGCTGCGAGCACGGCTGCATCTACTGCTTCGCCCGGCCGAGCCACGCCTACCTGGGTTATTCCCCCGGCCTGGACTTCGAGACGCGGATCCTCTACAAGCCCGAGGCGGCGCGCCTGCTGCGCGCGGAACTGGCCAGGCCCGGCTACGCCTGCGCCCCCATGGGCCTGGGCACCAACACGGATCCCTGGCAGCCGGCCGAACGCCGGCTCGGCATCACGCGGGAGATCCTGGAGGTGCTCGCCGGCTGCGCGCACCCGGTGACCATCGTCACCAAGTCGGCCCTGATCCTGCGCGATGCCGACGTCCTGGCCGCCATGGCCGCCCGCAACCTGGTCCACGTCACCGTGACGGTCACCACGCTGCAAGGCGACCTGGCGCGCACCCTCGAGCCCCGGGCGGCCGCCCCGCAGCGGCGGCTCCGGGTGATCGAAACGCTGGCCGCCCGGGGCGTCCCGGTGGCCGTCTCCCTGGGGCCGGTGATCCCGGCCCTGAACGACCACGAGATGGAATCCATCCTCCAGGCCGCCGCCGCGGCCGGCGCCCGGTCCGCCATCTGGCTGCTGCTGCGCCTGCCCCTGGAGGTGGCCCCCCTGTTCCGGGCCTGGCTGGAGCGCCACGCGCCCGGCCGCGCGAAACATGTCATGAGCCTGCTGCGCCAGATGCACGCCGGCCGGGAGAACGACCCGCGCTTCGGCCACCGGATGCGCGGCGAGGGGCCCCTGGCGGGCCTGCTGGCCAAGCGCTTCCGGCTGGCCAGCGCCCGGCACGGGCTCGACGCCCCGCTGCCGCCCCTCGACTGCACCGCCTTCCGCCGGCCCGCCGCCGGCGGACAGATGGACCTCTTCGCCTGACGAACGCCGGCCCGCGCCCTTGGTGCCGGGACGGGGCTCGGTTATCCTTCCCGCAACGCAAACGGGAGGAACCCCATGCTGACACCCGAGACCCACGCGATCATCGCCGGCAGCACCCTGTTCCGCAACGTCGAACTGGAGGGCATCCAGTTCCGCCTGCAGGACTGCGGCGTCGCGACCGTGCCCCGCGGCGAGGCCCTGCTGGTGCCCGGCCGCCCCAACGAGCACCTGTACATCATCCTGAGCGGCGAGCTGCGCGTCTATCCGGGCGGCCCGCAACTGCCCGAGCACGCGGTGCTGCAGTCCGGCGAATGCGTCGGCGAGATCTCCCTGATCGACGGCAAGAACGTCTCCGCCACCGTGATCGCCGCCGAGCCCACCGAGGTGCTCGCCATCCCCCACGACCTGGTCTGGGCGCTGGTGGAGATGGCCGACGGCCTGGCCCGCAACCTGCTGTCCATCCTCGCCGGCCGCATGCGCCACGACAACCTGGCCCTGGTCATCAACCAGAGCCAGAGCCTGGAATTCGAGCGGGCCTCCAGCGTGGACATCGTCACCGCCCTGCACAACCGGCGCTGGCTGATGGACACCTACCCCCGCGTCATCCACCGCTGCGAGCGCGACGGCGCCTCCCTGTGCCTGGTCCTGATGGACCCGGACCGCTTCGGCGACCTGAACCAGCGCCGCGGCCACCTGGTCGGCGACACCCTGTTGCGCAAGATCGCCGGCGAACTGATGGAGAGCCTGCGCGCCCAGGACCTGATCGCCCGCTACGACGGCAAGTCCATCGCCATCCTGCTGCCCCAGGCCGACACCGCCACCGGCACCCGCATCGCCGACCGCCTGCGCCGCGTCGTCGCCGAGACCCGCGTGGAAGTCTCCGAGGACGGCGGCGGCGAATCCATCACCGTCTCCTGCGGCGTCGCGCCCTTCCGGCTCGGCGACACGCTGGAAACGCTGCTGGCGGCGGCGGACGGCGCGCTGAAGCGGGCCAAGGAAGGCGGGCGGAACCGGGTGGAGGTGGCGGGGTAGGGGATCGGCGAAGCCGATCCCCTGCAGGCCGGCCCGCCCCTCCCGACCTCCCCTCGCGGGGAGGAGTTTTCGTGATCGCTTCGCTCACCTGTTACGGGGAGCGTCTATTAGCGTGGTGAGCGGATTGCGCCTTCGGCGCGTCCCGCTTTGCCTTGGAGCGGCCCGGCGGCAAAGCTGCGTCGTACAAACCGCCGCCAAGCCTGGCGGTGAATGCAAATGTTCAGAATGGCCTGCCAAATGGTCCGGTCAGCAGGGACGTACGGCACGTCCTTCTGAAAACCTATTTGTCTCTGACCCTGGGGTTCGACCCTGGGGTTCCTAAATGAAAAGCTAATTGA
>JAEUNJ010000131.1 GCA_016791145.1 Rhodocyclaceae bacterium
ATCGCCTCGGCGGCGGCGATCAGGACTCCGGCCTCGAGGCCGAAACCCGCCGCGCAGGGACCGCTCATGGTGTTTGCCTATCCGGAGTCACGGAAGCGGAAATTCTAGGGGAAAGAAAGGCCCCCATCACCAGGGCACCGAAGTCACCGAGGAAGGCGATTGAGAAATCATCGGGGGAACGTGCCGCATTCGAGGATGATCCGGCCTACCCTCGCTGGCGCCATTCAGGCGACGCCACATACATCGCGGCGCGGGCTCCGCTCCCGCGGAGACCCCGTCGTATCCACTGCAATGCATCGCTTTGCGGCCCTTTGCGCCTTCGCGCCTTTGCGGTGAGGTGTTTTCCATTGAACTGATTTCCCGCGCGCACTCCGGGTGTCCTGGTGGTTCCGCTTCCGCAGCGGGTCCACGTTCATCTCAAACCACGTGGTCGGGCGCCAGCGCGCAGGGTCCGCCGTCGGCCAGCTCCACCTGGATGGTGACGTGGTGGATCTGGAAGCGGTGCCCGATGTCGTGGGCGACGCCGCCGATGAAGGCATCGCCCGGATGGCCCGCCGGGAACACGAGGTGGACGGTGAGGGCCGTCTCGGTGGTGCTCATGCCCCAGATGTGCAGGTCGTGGACCTCGGCCACGCCGGGCAGTCCGGCCAGCCAGGCGCGCACCTCGGCGGTCTCGATGCCGCCCGGGACGGCCTGCAGGGCGAGAGCCAGGGAATCCCGCAGCAGGCCCCAGGTGCCGGCGGCGATGACGGCCACCACGGCCAGGGTGACGGCCGGGTCCAGCCAGCCCCAGCCGGTGGCCATGACCAGCCCGCCGGCCACCACGACGCCCAGGGAGACGGCGGCGTCGGCGGCCATGTGCAGGTAGGCCCCGCGCAGGTTCAGGTCCTCCTTGCCGCCGGCCATGAACAGCCAGGCGGTGACGCCATTGACCAGGACGCCGACGGCGGCCACCGCCATCATCAGCCCCCCCTCCACCGGTCGGGGCGCGTCGAAGCGCTGCATCGCCTCCCAGGCCAGGCCACCGGTGACCAGCAGCAGGATGACGGCATTGGCCAGGGCGGCCAGGATGGAACTGCCGCGCAGCCCGTAGGTGTAGCGTTCGCTGGGCCGGCGGCGGGCCAGCACGCTGGCGCCCCAGGCCAGCACCAGGCCCAGCACGTCGCCCAGGTTGTGGGTGGCGTCGGCCATCAGGGCCAGGGACTGGGCGATGACGCCGGCGGTCCATTCCACGCCCACGAAGCCCAGGTTGAGCGCGATGCCGACCAGGAAGGCGCGGCCGTAGCCGCGGCTGGCGGGGCCGTGGTGATGATGGTGTCCGTGGTCGTGGGCCATGGTCCGGTCCTGAATGACGCGTTCAATTCGACAAAAGACCTTTTCACCACAGAGGCACAGAGAGCGCAGAGGAAATCCTAGGCATTGGCTTCGTGTGCGCATCCACGCGTCGGCGGGTGACGGGCGATCCACAGGTTTCCGTTTTCCCGCCCTTCTCCGTGTCTCCGTCCTTCGTGGCGCGGCCTTTGGGTTCAATGCCTTGGGGACCCGGGCACCGAGTGCGCACTCGGCGTGCACTCGCAATCCCGGCGATAAACGATTGCCCTCCGTGTCCTCTGCGTCCTCTGCGGTGAGATCCTTGCCGTTGATCCTAGCCGAAACGCCGGGCCGCCGGCTTGGGCGATAATCCGCCCATGACCCTCACCGACCTGCGCTACATCGTCGCCCTGGCCCGGGAGCGCCATTTCGGCCGCGCCGCAGAGAAATGCTTCGTCGCCCAGCCCACCCTGTCCGTGGCCGTCAAGAAGCTGGAGGATGAGCTGGGCGTCATCCTCTTCGAGCGCTCGCCCCAGGAGGTGCGCGTCACCGAGATCGGCCAGCGGGTGGTCGCCCAGGCCGAGAAGGTGCTCGCCGAGTCGGCCCTGGTGCAGGAGATCGCCGCCGCCGGCAAGGACCCTCTGAAGGGCCCGCTGCGCCTGGGCGTCATCTACACCATCGGCCCGTGGCTGCTGCCGCGCCTGGTGCCCCTGCTCAAGGAGCGGGCGCCGGCCATGCCGCTGCTGATCGAGGAGAACTTCACCCACCGGCTGCTGGAAAAGCTGAAGGCCGCCGAGCTGGACCTGATCGTCATTGCCCTGCCCCTGGCGGAACCGGGCCTGGTGGCGCAGCCGGTCTATGACGAGTGCTTCCGCACCCTGGTGCCGGCCGGCCATCCCTGGGCGAAGCAGAAGGCCATCGACCCCCGCATGCTGCTCAAGGAGCCGCTGCTGATGCTGGGCAGCGGCAACTGCTTCCGCGACCAGGTGCTGGACCTCTGCGCCACCGTCGGCCAGGGCAACCCGCTGCTGATGGAAGGCAGTTCCCTGGAGACCATCCGCCACATGGTGGCCTCCGGCGTCGGCGTCACCGTGATGCCGGCCGCCGCCGTGGACGACATCCCGAAGAACGACGCCCTGCTGCGCACCCGGCCCTTCGCCGAGCCGCAGCCCAGCCGCCGCGTCGGCCTCGTCTGGCGCGTCAGCTACCCGCGCCACCAGGCCGTGGACGTGGTGCGCCAGGCCCTGCTGGACTGCCGCCTGCCCGGAACCCGGCCCGTCCGGGCCGCCTGACCCCCTCCGGCTCCTCTCTCCCGCCCCGCCGCCGCATCGCCGCCGGTGGGCGATAGCCCATGGCTATTTGATGCATCGCATCAATTCATTGGATTGATCGTCGGACGGTCCCTACCATGCGTTCCGTAGCAGCGAACTTTCAACCCACCCAGGAGAACCGACATGAGCACGTCCATCATCAACACCGAAGTGAAGCCCTTCAAGGCCACCGCCTTCCACAACGGCAAGTTCGTCGCCGTTTCCGACGCCGACCTGAAGGGCAAGTGGTCCGTGGTCTTCTTCTACCCGGCCGACTTCACCTTCGTCTGCCCCACCGAGCTCGGCGACCTGGCCGACAACTACGCGGTCTTCCGCGACCTGGGCGTCGAGATCTACGCCGTCTCCACCGACACCCACTTCACCCACAAGGCCTGGCACGACACCTCCGAGACCATCGGCAAGATCCGCTTCCCGATGGTCGGCGACCCGACCGGCGCCATCACCCGCAACTTCGGCGTGATGATCGAGGAAGCCGGCCTGGCCGAGCGGGGCACCTTCGTGATCGACCCCCAGGGCAGGATCCAGATCGTCGAGATCAATGCGGGCGGCATCGGCCGCGACGCCGCCGAGCTGCTGCGCAAGGTGAAGGCCGCCCAGTACGTGGCTTCCCACCCGGGCGAGGTCTGCCCCGCCAAGTGGAAGGAAGGCGACAAGACCCTGGCTCCGTCCCTCGACCTGGTCGGGAAGATCTGACGCGCCGCGCGCGGCGCGCAGATCGGGCAGGAAGGCCCGCCCCCTCCCATCCTCCCCCTCGCGGGGGAGGCGACTGAGCGGCTCGCTCCGCTCGAGGGAAAACCGTTTGAATCCGCGTCCCGAAACCGCCCCGGCGATCCCGGGGCGGGATTGCAGCGCCAAGGCCGCGCCGGCCACGAACCCGCGGTGGCCTTGCCAGTGCGATCCCGATCCACCACCGTCGCCGGCCGTCATGGCCGCCGACCGACACAGGAGATGAACATGCTCGACGCCAACTTGAAGACCCAGCTTGCCGCCTACCTCGAACGGCTGCAGCGGCCCATCGAACTCGTCGCCTCCCTGGATGGCGGCGGGAAGTCCGCCGAGATGGCGGAACTGCTGCGGGAGGTCGCCGCCCTGTCGCCGAAGATCGCATTGCGCGAGGACGGCATGGATGCCCGCCGGCCCTCCTTCTCCGTCGGCCTGCCCGGCGAGCCGGGCCGGGTGCGCTTCGCCGGCATCCCCATGGGCCACGAATTCACTTCCCTGGTGCTGGCCCTGCTGCAGGTGGGCGGCCACCCGCCCAAGGTGGAGGCGGCCACCCTTGAACAGATCCGCGGGCTGGCCGGCCCGCTGCGCTTCGAGGTCTTCATCTCGCTGTCCTGCCACAACTGCCCGGACGTGGTGCAGGCGGTGAACCTGATGGCCCAGCAGAACCCGGCCATCGAGAGCGTGATGATCGACGGCGGCGTGTTCCAGCAGGAGGTGGAGGGGCGGCAGATCATGGCCGTGCCGGCCGTCTTCCTCAACGGCCAGCCCTTCGGCCAGGGGCGCATGTCCCTGGAGGAGATCCTGGCCAAGGTGGATACCGGCGCCGCCACGCGAGCCGCGGCGAAGCTCGCCGACCAGGAGCCCTTCGACATGCTGGTGGTGGGCGGCGGGCCGGCCGGCGCGGCGGCGGCCATCTACGGCGCCCGCAAGGGCATCCGCACCGGCGTCGTGGCCGAGCGCTTCGGCGGCCAGGTGCTCGACACCCTGGCCATCGAGAACCTCGTCTCCGTGCCCCACACCGAGGGCCCGAAGCTCGCCGCCGCCCTGGAGACCCACGTCCGCGACTACGAGGTGGACATCATGAACCTGCAGCGGGCCGAGGCCCTGGAGCCGGCCGGCGCCGACGGCTATGCCCGCGTCCGCCTGGCCTCCGGCGCGACGCTGAAGGCGAGGAGCGTGATCCTCGCCACCGGCGCCCGCTGGCGGGAGATGAACGTGCCCGGCGAGCGGGAATACCGGGGCCGCGGCGTCGCCTACTGCCCCCACTGCGACGGCCCCCTGTTCAAGGGCAAGCGGGTGGCGGTGATCGGCGGCGGCAACTCCGGCGTCGAGGCGGCCATCGACCTGGCCGGCATCGTCGCCCACGTGACCCTG
>JAEUNJ010000136.1 GCA_016791145.1 Rhodocyclaceae bacterium
TTGGCGCCGTCCCCCCCCTGGGCGCCGGTGTTGCCGTCGTCGAAAATCCAGTCGATCTGCAGCGTCCCGGGCGCCGCCATTCCGGCGAACCGGTAGCCGACGGACCGCAGAACCTCGTCGACCACGGTCTGCGTCGCGGCCGCATTGAAGCCCAACACGAGGCTGCCGCCGCCGTTGGCGAGCACCGTGCCGACGGTGACCCCGCCGAGGTAAAGCGGACCACCGGCCAGCAGCGCCCCAAGTCCGCCCGTGGCCGCGAACTGGTCGTCGGCAACGGCGCCGCCGTGGCGCCGCAGCGTCAGCGTGGACCCGCCATAGTTGCCGATGGCCGCCAGGTCCGTATCCAGGAGGCTGATCCCCGGATCCAGGGCCGCCACGCCTCCCTCGGCCACTTCGAGCGGATCAGCGCGGACATCGTCGAATTCCGGCGGCGTATTGGCCGGCACGATATCGACGACCGTGCTCGCGGTCGCCGACAGGGCCCCGCCTGCACCCTGGTCGCCCGTGTTGCCGTCGGAAAACGTCCAGTCCAGTTGCACGGAGCCCGGGGGCAGGATGTCCGTGCTGGCGTAGGCGATGGAACTCAGGACCTCGTCCACGACCGCCTGGGTGGCCTGGTCGTTGAACAGCAGTTCGAGGCTTCCGCCCGAGTTCCGGACGACGCTGCCCACCGTGGCGCCGGACAGGGTCAGGCTTCCGCCCGCGGCCAGCGTACCGAGGTTGTCCCGGGCGAAAAACCCGTCGCGGGCATCCGCGCCGCCATGGCGCAAGAGCGACACGGTGGCCCCGCCGTAATGGCCCAGTGCGGCCAGTTCCGGATCGACCAGATGGACGCTGGTGTCGAGGGGCATCGGGGGCGACCCGTAGGAATAGACGCTACTCGCCGCCACGCCGCTCCACGCCGGCGCGTCGTTCGCGGCCGTCAGGTGCACGAGGGTCTGGGCCTGGGTCGATTTGGCCCCGCCTGCCCCCTGGGCGCCGGTGTTGCCGTCGCTGAATGTCCAGTCCATGAGGACCGAGGCCGGCGGGTTGTCGCCGGCATAACCATAGGCGATGGAACCCAGGGTCTCGTCAACCCGGGCCTGGGTCGCGTTGGCCCCGAAAGTCAGCGTCAGGGTGCCACCCGCGTTGACGTTTACGGTGCCGATGCTCACGCCGCCGAGCAACAGGGGCCCGGGATTCAGCGCCGCGAGGTTTCCCGAAGCGGAAAAGCGGTCGTTCCCGTCTGCGCCGCCATGGCGTGCGAGGGTGATCGAAGCACCCGCATAGGTGCCCATGGCGGACAGTTCCGGATCGAGCCCCTGGGCGCTGGCATCCAGCACCACCGGTGCCCCGTTCTCCGTGAAGCTGGCATCCGCGTCGACGCCCAGGAGTTGCGGCGTCTTGTTGAGCAGGGTCACGGCCACATGGCTGGTCCCGGTGACCGACCGGGCACCCCCGCTGCCTTGAGCCCCGGTGTTTCCATCGTCGAAGGTCCAGGCAATGTCAAGGGAGCCGGGCGGGTCCGACCCCAGGTTCGTGTAGGCGATGGATTGCATCGCCTGGTCCAGCCGTGCCTGGGTCGCGCCGGCACCCAGGGAAAGGACGAGGGTGCCACCGGAATTGGTCGTCACCGTGCCGACGGGGACGCCGGCGAGGGTGAGCGGGGCACCCTCGGTCAGCGCTCCCAGGGCACCCGAGGCCGAGAACCGATCGTCGCCGTTGGCGCCGCCCTGGCGGGCAAGGGTCAGCGTCGCGCCCTGGTAATTGCCCGCCGCCGCCAGTTCTGCGTCGAGAACCTTCGCGGCGGCGTCGAGCACCACCGGCGCCCGGTCCTCCCCCACGTGGGCCGTCGCCGAGAGCGGGTCGGTCTTGGTCGAGTCGAAAGACAGGTCCAGGGAGCCGTCACGGTTGTAGCGGACCAGGCCGATATCCCGGGTGCCGCCGACGAACGCGGTGCCCGTCACGACGATCTTCCCATCGGGCTGGACCGCGATGCCGTAGGCGGCGGAATCGCCCGCGTAGAAGCCGGATCCGAAGGCGGTCTGCACCACGCCGGCGGTGCCGAAGGCGTCGTCGAGGGTGCCATCGGCATTGAAGCGCAGCAGTGCGAAGCGCGAGGAACCGGCGTCCTCCGCCTTGCCGCCCACCAGGATCTTGCCGTCCGCCTGCAGGGCCACGCAGCTTCCCGAGTCGAAGGGCAGCAGGGAGGCCACCGCCTTGCCGTCCCCGTCGAAGCCATTGTCCGGCGTTCCGTCCGCGTTGAAGCGCAGGACCGCGATATCGCCGGAGGACGTTCCCACCACGACGATCTTCCCGTCCGCCTGGACCGCAACGGCGTTGCCCGAATCCGCGGCCGCGATGTCGGCGGTGAGTGTTCCGCCGGTCCCGAAGGCAGTGTCGAGGGCGCCGGCGGCGGTGTAGCGGGCCAGCGAGAAATCCGAGGACACGGATCCCGTGATACCGGTGACCAGGAGCATTCCGTCCGCCTGGACGGCAACCGCGCGGGCCACGTCGCCGGAGCCGAAATCGGTGATCACCTTCCCATCGCTGCCAAAACCGCTGACGGGAATGCCGTCGGCGTCGAGCAGGGCGAGGCCATAGTCGTAAAAGCCCGCAGCCATCGTTGTGCCGGCGAGCAGGATGCTTCCGTCGGCGAGCACGGTGATCGCGGCGCAGGCATCGCCGCTGGAACCGAAGGAAACCTTGGCAATTCCGCCGCTACCGAATCCGGTGTCCAGGGAACCGTCGGCCAGGTAGCGGGCGACGGCGTAGGAGAAGACGCCCTCGTTGTAGACCGTGCCGGCAAACAGGATCTTTCCGTCCTCCTGGAGCGCGGCCACCTGCCCCGTCCCGGAGGACGACGAGAAGGGCACCACGGTGCGACCTGCCTCCCCGAAGTCGGTGTCCAGGGAGCCATCGGCGTTGTAGCGCACCAGGAAATTCGTCCCCGACACGACGATCCTGCCGTCCGGCTGCAGGAGTGCGCCTCGACCGTATTGATCGGCGAACCCGAAATCGGTCTGGATCTTGCCGTCGCCGTAGGCGAAGAAGGGAGAGGAATTGGCGGGCATGGCGGGAATCCGGAATCTCCGGGAACCTCGGGGCGGTCTTCAATCGCCCGCCGGCACCTGGGCCCTAGGCGAAGAAGCCGGCGGGCCGGTCGCGCCTGCCTGGGTCCGCGGACGGTGTCGGGTGCGAAACGCGGAAAAAGGGGAAGGGTGGCGAGCCTGACCCCCGGCACTTGCGGTGAATGGCTGTGGCTGCTTCCTTCCGGACCTGACCAGGTTCACCACGCCGCAATGCGGGGAGACCCGCCACGACGCAGTCTAACAGACTATCCCCCGCCCCGCTGGAAGCGCAGGCTGAACCTGGCCATGAATTCCGCTTCTTCAAGGACCGTGCAGCCCTGGAATGCAATGGAAACCTGCATCCGTTGCAGGCGCACGTGGCCGATGACGCGATCCGGCAGGGGTGCCAGACCGATGCGCCATTCGCCCCCGCCCCAGCGGCCGGAGAATCCGCCCGCGTCCTCGGCGATCTCTCCCCGGCAGACGTCGGGGAGCAGCCGCGCGAAATCGCCCCGCGACAGGGCCCCTTCGAAGTGCCTAGGAAAGATCATCGGCAGCCGGCCGGACCCAGGGCCCGGGTTGCGTCGCCGTCAGGCCGGTTCGATGCCAGGCGCACTCCGCAGGCGAGGGTCATGCGCGGCGGGGCAAGGCGGCAGTGCACCCGAGCCGGCCCCTCCCCACCCACGGATCAGGGTCGACAGGCGTCTAGCCGCCGGCCACCGGCGGCCAGATGGCGAGCGTCTCGCCGGGACCCAGGACCCGCGTGCTCCGGGCCGCCGGCGGAACGAAATGCCCATCCACCAGGACCAGGTGGCACAGCTTCGGCGGCAGCCGGAAGCGGTCGATGAGCTGCTGGGGAGTCACCCCCTCATCCACGTCGAGTTCGACGCTGTTCGTGCGCTTGGCCTCCGGCGGGAGGTAGTCGGACAGCGTGGCGAAGAGTTTCAATGTCACCTTCATCGCGCCGGCATCGCCCCCGCGCCACGGACGGCGTGCTCGTGGCGCATGGTCGCCAGGTAGGCATCCATGAACAGGCACGGATCCCCCATCAGCTGCGCCTTCCATTCGCCGAGCGGAACCTTGCCCTGGATCAGGCCGTGCAACGCGCCCAGGTTCTCCGTGAAGCCGATGCAGCTCGCGCCGACCAGCACGTCCCCGTCAAACTGGAGCGAAAGGTACTTGAACGCCTGCTCGTCGGCGAATTCCACCCCTTCGCCCCCCTCCACGCCCCACCACTGGCCGAAGGAACCGGAGATCAACCCCAGGGTGTCGAGCACGTTCATGGCCAGGCTGCCGGGGAAGGGCGTCCGACCGCCGGCCATGTTGGCGGCGGCGATCCGCGCCTGCTCCACCGCATTGGGCTGGATGGCGTTGACCAGCGGCTTTCCAGACACCCGGTCCCGGGCCTCGGCCACGTCTCCGGCGGCAAACACCCCGGGAAGGTTAGTGGCCATGTGGTCATCGACAATGATGCCGTTCTCGATGGCGATGCCGCTTCCCGCCAGGAAATCGGTGCCGGGCTTCACGCCGACCACGCTCAGGTAGATGTCGGCCGGCAGCACCTCGCCACTGGTCAGGGTCACCTTGAGGGCATCGCCGTCCTTGTCGATGCGGGAAGCCTGGGTCTTGCCGAGGATGCGCACCCCGCGCTGCTCGCACCAGTTCGCCATCATCTCGCTGGCCTTGGGCGGCATCATGCGCGACACCATGCGACCGCTGCGGATGAGGATGGTCAGGTCGGCGCCCCGGGACACCAGCCCCTTGATGATGATGCAGCCGACGAAGCCGGCGCCCATCTGCACGACCCGAGTCCCCGGCCGGATCGCCGCGATCAGCCGCCGCGCGTCCTCCAGGGTCCAGCAGGTGTGGACGCCGGGCAGGTCGATGCCCTCGATCCGCTCCCGAGTCGGCACCGACCCCGTGGCGACCAGCAGCCGGTCGTATTCCAGCAGGCGCCCGTCCTCGAGCCTGACCGTGCGGACCGACGGGTCGAGCCGCGCCGCCCGGCCTTTCTGGATGTCGATGCGCGACGCCCTGTAGTGGGCGGGATCGTGACGCATGCGGGTCCCGTCCTCGGGAATCTCGTTGGCCAGCAGGTAGGGGATGGCCATCCGCGAGTACGGGCCCTCCCCCTCGCCGTCCAGGACCGTGATGGTCGCCGTGGGATCCAGCCGCCGCAATTCCTCCGCCGCCGTGACGCCGGCCGCGCCGGCGCCGATGATCAGGTGCTTCATATGCCCTCCCCGAGCCGCGAATCCGCTTCAGCTACACCTTACGCCACCTTGTGCGTCTGGGACAGGTAGGCGGTCATGAACTGGGTCGGATCCTTCATCAGCTTGTCCTTCCAGGGCCCCAGCCGCATGCGGCCCTGGACCAGTCCGCGCAGGGAACCCACGTGGTCCGTCCAGCCGATGCTGGTCGCCCCGACCATGACGTCGTCCTTGAACTGGAGCGACAGGTAGCGGAAGTTCTCCTCGTCCACCTGCTCGACGCCCTCGCCGCCGTCGGCGCCCCACCACTGGCCGAAGGACGTGGAGATCAGCCCGAGGGTATCGAGGACGTTGATGGCCAGGGCACCGTGGAAGCGCGCCTCGCCGCCGGTCATGTTCACGGCCGCCACCCGTGCCTGGTCTGCCGCGGCCGGCTGGATCGCATTCAGTTCCCGCTCCCCGGTGTGGAAGCCGGAGGCCTCGGTCACGTCGCCGGCGGCGAAGATGTTCTTGACACCGGTGCGCATGAACTCGTCCACATGGACGCCGTGCCCGACGGCGATGCCGCTGCCGGCCAGGAAACCCACGTTCGGCCGCACGCCGGCCGCGCAGATCACCACGTCCGCCTCGATGGCCTTGCCGTTGCTCAGCGTGGCCACCAGCGCATCGCCCTGGGTGGCGATCTCGGTGACGGCGCTCCCCACATTGACGTTCACGCCCTTCTGGGCCACCCAGCGGGCGATCATCGCCCCGGCCTTCGGGGTCATCATGCGCGGCACCATCCGGTCGCCGGTTTCCACGATGGTCAGCCTGACGCCGCGGGATACCAGGGCCTCCATGATGATGCAGCCGATGAAACCGGCGCCGATCTGCAACACGCGGCTGCCGGGTCCGGCCTTGTCCGCAATGGCCCGGGCATCGGCCAGGGTCCAGCAGGTATGGACGCCCGGCAGGTCGATGCCGCGGATGGGCGGCCGCACCGGATAGCAGCCGCTGGCCACCAGCAGCCTGTCATAACCCAGTTCGGTGTCGTCTTCCAGGATCACGGTCTGGCTCTCCGGCTCCACCCGGATCACCCGGCCCTGGCGCAGGTGGATGCCATGTCGCTCATAGTGGTCCCCCGCCTTGCGCAGGTGGGTTCCCTGGTCCGGGATGCTGCCGGTCAGGAAATAGGGAATCGCCATGCGCGAATAGGGCGCCTCCGGCTCGTCGCCGATCAGCGTGATGTCGGCCTGGGGATCGTTGCGGCGCAAGGCTTCCGCGGCGACGACGCCCGCGGGTCCGTTGCCGATGATGACGTGTTTCATGGATTTGTCCTCGAAAAGAAAACGCCAAGGCGACCGTCAGGCAGCCTTGGCGTCGGCAGCGGAAATCAGAGCCCCAGGCGCGCCAGGGTCTCCTTCTCGGGCTCGCCGGCGGCGTTCCAGCCGCGGACCTTGTAGTATTCCGGCAGCATCTTATCGATGCCGGATACGAGGCCCTTGGCCGGGCCGGTCTTGGCGGGTTCGGTCTTCAGCCGCACGGGCAGGTCGTCGTCCTTGGCGGTGAAGCCGGCGGCATTGTTGAACTGGCGCTCCATGTTCCAGATGCGTTCACCCAGTTCGGCCAGCCGCTCCATGCTCCAACCGCCCTCGCAGGCCGCATCCACCTGGGGCGCCAGGTCCGCCAGGGTCCAGGCGAAGGTCGTGAAGACGCAGGTGCCGGAGGAGTCGAAGGCCGCCGTGGCATCCTGGAATGCCTTGACGAGTTCCGGCTTCCCTTCGGTCACGTGCGGATCCGTCTTGACCGGGATGCCGAGGACTTCCGACGCAACGGTGTAGGAGCGCAGGTGACAGGCGCCGCGGTTCGACGTGGCGTAGGTCAGGCCCATGCCCTGGATGCCGCGCGGATCGTAGGCCGGGAACTCCTGGCCCTTGACCGACATGGAGAGCTCGGGATGGCCGTACTTGGCGGAGAGGCGCGCCGAACCCAGGCCGACCTCCTTGCCGAAGCCGCGGCCCTCGGCCGTCATGTGGGCGAACTCGATCAGCGCCTGGGCGGAACCGAAGGGCGAATCCATGCCGATCTGCTCCTTGCTGAGCACGCCCATGGAGTAGAGCTCCATGACGGCACCGACGGTGGCTCCGAAGGAGATCGGGTCCATGCCGTCCTCGTTGCAGATCATGTTGGCGACCGTCAGGGCATCCAGGTCGTCCACGCCGTTGGCGGCCCCCAGGGACCAGGCAGCCTCGTACTCCAGGCCGCCGGTGGCACCCCAGTACTTCGGGCTGTTCTGGACGCTCCAGTGGTTCTTGTCCACCTGGGAGATGCGGCCGCAGGCGATGGTGCAGCCGAAGCAGGCGGCATTGGTGACCAGGTTGGCCTTGCCGTCGGAAAGGCGCTTCTCGTGCATGGCCTCGCCGGAGATCTTCCGCGCGCCCTCGAACTGCACGTCGCGGGCATTGTGGGTCGGCAGGGCACCGATCTCGTTGATCACGTTCATCAGCACCTGGGTGCCGAACTTGGGCAGCCCCTGGCCGGTGACGGCATTGTCGGCCAGCACCTTTTTCGCCGCCGCGGCAGCCTGCATGAAGGCCTTGAAGTCGCGGATGCCCGTGACGCCCGCGGTGCCGCGGATGGCCACCGCCTTCAGGTTCTTCGATCCCATCACCGCGCCGACGCCCGAACGGCCGGCCGCCCGGTGCAGGTCGTTCACGACGCACGCGTAGAGGACCTGGTTCTCGCCGGCCCGGCCGATGGAGGCCACGCGGATCTGCGGATCGTGGTGGGTCTTCTTGATGATCTCCTCGGTGTCCCAGCAGGTCTTGCCCCACAGGCCGGAGGCATCGCGCAATTCCGCCTTGTCGTTCTCGATCCACAGGTAGACCGGCTTCGGGGACTTCCCTTCGAAGATCACCATGTCCCAGCCGGCCATCTTCATCTCCG
>JAEUNJ010000167.1 GCA_016791145.1 Rhodocyclaceae bacterium
CGGCCGGTCCCGGCGCGGTGCGCCCCCCGATGAACGGCCGCGTGGTCGCGGTCCACGTGACGCCGGGCCAGGCAGTCGGCAAAGGCGCGCCGCTGCTGGTGATCGAGTCCATGAAGATGGAGCACACCCTGACCGCGCCGCGGGACGGCATCGTGGCCGCCGTCCACTGCCGGACGGGGGACCAGGTGGCGCCGGACCGGGTGCTGGTCGCGGTCGACGATGTGCGGGCGGAATCCGCGGACGGGCGCTAGGGAATGCAAGGCTGCGCCGACTTCCTGTTCTTCCGCTCCTCGTCGGCCCCCGGGCCGATTTCCCTCGAGAGGTTCCGCATGCCCGAATCGCGTCATGACGACCCCATACTGCTCCCCCCGTCGCGCCGCTACACCGCGGAGCACGAAGCCTTCCGCGACAGCGTGCGCCGCTTCGTGGCCCGGGAGATCGCCCCCCACGCGGACGCCTGGGACGAGGCCGGCGAATTCCCCCGCGAACTCTACCGGAAGGCGGCCGCGGCCGGTCTCTTCGGCATCGGCTATCCGGAGGCCTTCGGCGGCACCGGCCCGGAGGGCGACGACCCCTTCCTGCGCCTGATCCTGTCGGAGGAACTGGCCTGGTGCGGCAGCGGCGGCGTCGCCGCCGGACTTTTCTCCCATACCATCGGCGCGCCGCCCATCGCCGCGGCGGGCTCGCCCGCCCTGCAGGCGCGAGTCCTGCCGGCCATCCTGGGCGGATCCGCCATCAGCGCCCTGGCCGTCACCGAACCCGGCGGGGGATCCGACGTGGCGCGGCTCGCCACGACGGCGCGCCGGGACGGCGACGATTACGTGGTCAATGGCAGCAAGATCTTCATCACCTCGGGAATGCGGGCCGACTACCTGACCACCGCCGTGCGCACCGGCGGTGCCGGGGCCGCAGGTGTCTCCCTTCTGCTGATCGAGGCGCACCGCCCGGGCATCGCGCGGCGAACCCTGAAGAAGATGGGCTGGTGGGCCTCCGACACGGCCGAGATCCATTTCCAGGACGTGCGGGTGCCGGCCGCCAACCTGATCGGCGCCGAGGGCCAGGGCTTCCCGATCATCATGCGCAACTTCAACAACGAGCGCATGAGCCTGGCCGCCTCGGCGAGCGGCGCCGCCCAGGCCTGCCTGCAGGACGCGCTCGATTGGGCGAGGACGCGCCGCACCTTCGGCCAGCGCCTGGCCGACCACCAGGTGATCCGCCACAGGCTGGTGGACATGGCCGGGCGCATCGAGGCCACCCGGGCGCTGCTGGACGACCTGGCCGGTCGCCTGGCCACAGGCGAGTCGCCGGTGGCCCAGATCGCCATGGCCAAGAACCAAGCCGCCCGCACGATGCAGTTCTGTGCCGATGCGGCGGTCCAGATCCTGGGCGGCACCGGCTTCATGCGCGGCACCCGGGTGGAGCGCATCTATCGGGACGTCAAGGTGATGATGATCGGCGGTGGCGCGGAGGAGGTGATGAAGGACCTGGCGGCCCGGCAACTGGGGATCTGACCCGATTGCGGGGCTGCGGGATCAAGGCAAGACCTCACCGCAGAGGCGCAAAGGCGCAGGGGGACGCAAAGAGGAACAAGACGGGCGCGCTCGGCCATGCCTGAATCGCCGCTGCCTGCAGTGGTATGGCACCGACCAGCCCGACCTCGCGTCCCTCGTTGTGTGCCTTGACTCTTCGGCGGAGTTCCACCGCTATGCAACCCGTTGCAATGCAACCCGTTGCATAGTAGGCTACGCGCATGTCGCTGGACCACGCCCTGCTCGTCTCCCTGCTCGAGAAGCCCAGTTCGGGCTACGCCCTCGCCCGCCGCTTCGACCGCTCCATCGGCCACTTCTGGCAGGCCACGCACCAGCAGATCTACCGGGTGCTGGCCCGGATGGAGGAGGCGGGCTGGGTCAAGGGGCGCCTGAAGGCCGGCGACGCGGCGCCGGACCGGCGCGAGTTCACCGTCACGGCCCTCGGCCGCCGGGAAATGAGCCGCTGGCTCGGCGAGCCCACCGAGCCCCAGGGCTACCGGGACGCCCTGATGGTCAAGCTGCGCGGCGCCGCCTTCGACGAGCCGGTCCGCCTGCTCGGAGAGGTGGAGCGCCGCCGCGCGATGCACGCCGAGCGCCTGGCCCAGTACCGGGCCATCGAGGCGCGGGATTTTTCCGGCCCGCTGGACCGCCAGCGGGCCCTGCAATACCAGGTGCTGAAGAGCGGCATCCGCTTCGAGGAAACCTGGACCGAATGGTGCGCGGAGACCCTCGGCCTCCTGCGCGATCTGGAACGAAGAGACCGATGAGGAGGAACCACCCATGAGCCACCCCTACCCGCACCTGCTGGCCCCGCTGGACCTGGGCTTCACCACCCTGAGGAACCGGGTGCTGATGGGCTCCATGCACACGGGTCTGGAAGACATCCCGAACGGCTACGACCGGATGGCCGCGTTCTACGCCGAGCGTGCCCGCGGCGGCGTCGGCCTGATCGTCACCGGCGGCTTCGCGCCCAATGCCGACAGCATGGTCATGCCCGGCGACTCCATCCTCAACAACGAGGCCGTGGCCGAGAAGCACAAGGTGATCACCGAGGCGGTGCACCGGGAGGGCGGCAAGATCTGCCTGCAGGTGCTGCATACGGGCCGCTACGCCTACGTGAAGCAGCCGGTGGCGCCCTCCGCCGTCAAGGCGCCGATCAATCCCTCGACGCCGCGGGCCCTCACCGAGGAGGAGATCCAGCAGACCCTGGACGACTACGCCCAGTGCTCGGCCATGGCCCAGGTGGCCGGCTACGACGGCGTCGAGATCATGGGGTCCGAGGGTTACCTGATCAACCAGTTCATCGCCCCGGCCACCAATCAGCGGGACGACCGCTGGGGCGGCTCCTTCGAGAACCGAATCCGCTTCGCCGTCGAGTGCGTTTCCCGGGTGCGGGCCCGGGTCGGCCTGAACTTCATCATCATCTTCCGCCTGTCGATGCTGGACCTGGTGGACGGCGGCAGCACCTGGGACGAGATCGTCGCCCTGGCCAAGGCCATCGAACAGGCCGGCGCCACCATCATCAATACCGGCATCGGCTGGCACGAGGCCCGGATCCCCACCATCGCCGTCATGGTGCCGCGGGCAGCCTACACCTGGGTCACCCGGCGCATGAAGGGGCAGGTGAAGATTCCCCTCGTCACCACGAACCGGATCAACGACCCGGCTGTCGCCGAGGCCGTCCTGGCCCGGGGCGACGCGGACATGGTGTCCATGGCCCGACCCTTCCTGGCCGACCCGGAGTTCGTGAAGAAGGCCGCCGAGAACCGCGCCGACGAGATCAACACCTGCATCGCCTGCAACCAGGCCTGCCTGGACCACATCTTCTCGCGCAAGCTCTGCTCCTGCCTGGTGAATCCGCGGGCCTGCGCCGAGACCGAGATCAAGGCCACCCCCGCCACGGCGAAGAAGAAGGTCGCCGTCGTCGGCGCCGGCCCCGCCGGTCTGGCCGCCGCCGCCAACCTGGCCGAGCGGGGCCACGCGGTCACCCTGTTCGAGGCCTCCGCCGAACTGGGCGGGCAGTTCAACCTGGCCCGGCGCATTCCCGGCAAGGAGGAGTTCGGAGAAACCATCCGCTACTTCCGCCGCCGCCTGGAACTGACCGGCGCCACCGTCCGGCTGGGCACCCGGGCCACGGCGGCGGACCTGGCCGGCTTCGACCACGTGATCCTGGCCACCGGCATCGTCCCCCGCACGCCGGCCATCCCGGGCATCGACCATCCGAAAGTGGCGAGCTACATCGACGTGATCGAGGGCCGTCGGAACGCGGGCCGGAAGGTGGCCATCGTCGGCGCCGGCGGCATCGGCTTCGACGTGGCGGAACTGCTCACCCATGCCGAAGGGCACGGCGACCCGATCGACGCCTACCGGAAGGAGTGGGGCATCGACACCGAATACTCCCGGCGCGGCGGGCTGAAGGATCCCGAGCAGGCAGCGCCGCCCCGCCAGGTGACGCTGCTCCAGCGCAAGACCAGCAAGGTCGGCGACGGCCTGGCCAAGACCACCGGCTGGGCGAAGCGCCTGATGCTGGTGAAGCGCGGCGTGCAGATGGTGCCCGGCGTGGAATACGAGAAGATCGACGACGCCGGCCTGCACATCAGGCTGGACGGCCAGCCCAAGGTGCTCGACGTCGATACCGTCGTCATATGCGCCGGCCAGGATCCGCGGCGGGAACTGCAGGCGGACCTGGAGAAGGCCGGCATCCCCGTCACCCTGATCGGCGGCGCCGACGTGGCGGCGGAACTGGACGCCAAGCGGGCCATTGCCCAGGGCACGAAGGTGGCCATGGCCCTATGACCGGGCGCTAGAATGAAAGGCGGGGGCGAAGAACAAGAACGGGCCCCCATCGCCTGGAGGAGCGCATGGAACGCCATGACTGCGACGTCGCCATCGTCGGCGGCGGCATAGCCGGCATCGCCGCCGCCCTGGAGCTGCTGGACCGGAAGCTCCGGGTGCTGATTCTGGACCGGGACGCCGAGGAGAACTTCGGCGGCCTGGCCAAGGAGAGCTTCGGCGGCATCTTCATCGTGGACAGCCCGGAACAGCGGCGGGTCGGCAAGGTCGATACGCCGGAACTGGCGCTGGCCGACTGGAAGCGCTTCGGGGAGCTGGACGAAACCGACCCGAGCCATGCGCTGCCCCTGGCCTGGGCGGAAGCCTACGTGGGCGGCTGCCGCAGCGAGGTCTACGACTGGCTGAAGGGCAAGGGCGTCGGCTTCCTGCCGATCCCCCACTGGGTCGAGCGGGACGGCAACACCGTGCCGCGCTTCCACATCGTCTGGGGCACCGGCCGGGAACTGGCCCTGGTGCTGGCCCGCCGCCTGCGCGAACACCCCCATGCCGCCGGGCTCACCTGCCTGTTCGGCCGGCGCGTGGAAAGACTGGTGACGCAGAACGGCCGCGTGACGGGCTGCGCCGGCCGGGGCGAGGAAGACGGCGTCGAGTTCGAGGCCCGGGCGGGGTCGGTGCTGGTCGCCGCCGGCGGCATCAATGGCAACCTGGCGCGGGTGGCCGGACACTGGCATCCTGCCTGGCGCAAGCCGCCGGCGACGCTTCTGAACGGCTCGCACCGCTACGCCGACGGCATGATGCACGACGCGGTGGAGGCCGCCGGGGGATCGCTCTCCCACCTGGACTGGATGTGGGATTACGCCGCCGGCATTCCCCACTGGAACCCGCGCAAGCCGAACCACGGCCTGTCCCTGGTCCCCTGCCGTTCGGCCCTCTGGCTCGACTGGCGGGGACGCCGCTTCGATCCGCCGCTGATCACCGGGTTCGACACGCGGGACCTGGTGACGCGCATCTGCGCCACCGAGCGCCAGTATTCCTGGCAGGTGCTGAACCGCAGGATCGCCCTCAAGGAACTGGCGGTATCGGGGGCGGAGTTCAATCGTTCGATCCGCGACAAGAAGCGCCTCGGCTTCCTGTTGGACATCCTCTTCGGCAACCGCTGGCTGGTGGATACCCTGGTCGGCAACTCGAAGGAGATCGTCACCGCCGCCACCCTGCCCGAACTGGTCGGGAAGATGAACGCGCTGCAGGGCGACGAGGCCGTGCAACTGCCCCTCGTGGAGGCGGCCGTGAATGCCTGGGACGGCGCCATCGACCGGGGCGCGCCCTATTCCGACCTGCAGTTGCAGCGCATCGAACTGCTGCTCGGCTGGAAGGGGGACCGGATCC
>JAEUNJ010000192.1 GCA_016791145.1 Rhodocyclaceae bacterium
GCCCCCCCACCCCTGCCCCCGCGCCGCGCCCACCCCCCCGCGCCCCCGCGGGGGGGGGGGCCGGGGGGCGGGGGTGTCCGGTCAGCGCCCCGCACGGCCGCCCGCAGGGGCGCAAAGACGGATGTGGAGCCGCGCAGCGGCGAACCGCCATCGCCCCCTCCGGGGTGGGGGACGGGGGGAGGGGGTGTCCATGAGCCCCCCGAACGGCGGCGGGATGGGACGGACGCCGGAGGGCGCCGTCCCGGCCGAGGGGCCGGGCGTGCCGGCCGGAGCGGTCCTGCCGTCGCCCCACGCCCACGGCGGCGCCAGCGTCTCCCGCACCATGGGTCTCGTCATGGCGGCCCTGGCCCCGGCGACCCTGTTCGGTTTCTGGATGTTCGGCTGGCCGGCGGTGCACCTGTTCATGATGACGCTGGCCGCCTGCGTCCTGGCCGAATACGGCTGCCAGCGCCTGATGGGCCGGCGAAGCTCCCTCGGCGACGGCTCGGCGGTCCTCACCGGCTGGCTCCTCGCCCTGTCCCTGCCCCCCTGGGCACCCGGGTGGATCGGCGTCCTCGGCGGCGCCATCGCCATCGTGGTCGGCAAGCAGGTGTTCGGCGGCCTGGGACAGAATCCCTTCAACCCGGCCATGGTGGCCCGGGTGGTGCTGCTGGTCTCCTTTCCCGTGGCCATGACCCAGTGGGTCGTGCCGGTGCCCATGGGCTCGCCCGGGGCCCCGGACTTCGTCCATGGGCTGCAGATCACGCTGGCCGCGCCGCCCCTGCCCGACGCCATCGCCTCCGCATCCCTGCTCGGGCACGCCAAGACCGAGCTGTCGCGGGGCGCGGACCTGGCGCAGGTCCTGGGGGCGGCCGCGACCCCGCCCCACGACTGGACCGGGCTGCGCCCCGGCAGCCTCGGCGAGACCGGGGCGCTGTTGCTGCTCGCCGGCGGGCTCTTCCTGGTCTTCGCCGGCGTCATCGGCTGGCACCTGCCGGCCGCGGTGCTGCTCGGCCTGGCCGTGCCGGCCCTGGTCGGCCATGCCCTGGCCCCGGCCCGCTTCCTGCCGGCGGACCTGCACCTCGTTTCCGGCGCCACGGTGCTCGGCGCCTTCTTCATCGCCACCGACTACGTCACTTCGCCGAACACGACGGCGGGGCAGTGGCTCTTCGGGCTGGGGATCGGCGTCCTCACCTGGATCATCCGGAGCTTCGGCGGCTATCCCGAGGGCATGGCCTTCGCCGTGCTGCTGATGAACGCCCTGGTGCCGGCGATCGACCGCTGGCTCAGGCCCCGCATCCTGGGCCGGGACCGGGCGGGCCGGCCCCTCGCGCTGCCGGGAGACTGAACATGGACCTGGACGCCCTGCGCGGGAAACTCGCCTACCAGCCGCTGCTGCTGGGGGTCGTCGGCCTGTCGGCCAGCGCCGCGCTGGCCCTCGCCAACACGGCAACCCGGGACGCCATCGCCGCCGCCGAGGTGCGCGACATGCAGCAGTCCCTGGCCCAGGTCCTCCCCGGCGGCTTCGCCGACAACGACCTGCTGGCCGACGTGGTCGAGCTGGAGGGGCCCCGCGGCGTGCCGGTCAGGGTGCATCTGGCGAAGCGCGGCGGCCGGGTGGCCGGCGCCGTGTTCCAGGTGGCGGAGAAGGGCTACTCGGGCGACATCACCCTGCTGATGGCGGTGGACCGCGACGGCGCCGTCCTCGGCGTGCGGGTGCTCAAGCACACCGAAACGCCGGGCCTGGGCGACAAGATCGAGGTGGCCAAGTCGCCGTGGATCACCGGGTTCGACGGCCGCGCCCTCGGCGACCCGGCGCCGGAGCGCTGGGCGGTGAAGAAGGACGGCGGCATCTACGACCAGTTCGCCGGGGCCACCATCACGCCGCGGGCGGTCGTCAAGGCGGTCAGGGGCGGGCTGCAGTTCTTCGCCGGGCACCGCGGGGAGATCACGGGATGAGCGGGAACCTGGGCAGGATCGCGCGGGACGGCCTCTGGGACAACAACGTGGTGTTCTCCCAGATGCTCGCCCTGTGCCCGACGATGGCGGTCACCACCTCCGGCACCAACGGGCTCGGGATGGGGCTCGCCACGACGGCGGTCCTGGTCGTCTCCAACGCCCTGGTGGCATTGATCCGGCGCTCCGTCAGCAGCCAGGTGCGCATCCCCGTCTTCGTGGTCCTGATCGCCACGCTGGTGACCCTGGTGGACATGTCGCTCAACGCCTGGCTCCACGACCTGCACAAGGTGCTCGGCCTGTTCATCGCGCTGATCGTGGTCAACTGCGCCATCCTCGGGCGCGCCGAGGCCTTTGCCAGCAAGTCCGGCGTCCTCGCCTCGACCGTGGACGGCATCGCCATGGGCCTGGGCTTCACCGGCGCCCTGACCTGCATCGGCCTGATCCGGGAATTCCTCGGCGCCGGTACCCTCTTCGCCCAGGCCAGCCAGTTGCTCGGGCCCTCCTTCGCCTTCCTGGAAATGCGCCTCCCCGGCTACGACGGGGCCCTGCTGATGATTCTGCCCCCCGGCGGCTTCGCCGTGCTCGGCTTCCTGCTGGCCGCCCGCCGCGCCGCCGAGGCCCGCCGCCGCGCCCCCGCCGGCGGGACGCTGCCCCAGACCGCCTGAGCCCTGCGGAGGATCCCATGCAGATCGGCGTCGCCTACTCGGAACCCGCCCAGCAGATCTGGCTGAACCTGGAGGTGCCCGACGGCACCACCGTCAAGGAGGCCATCGACCGCTCGGGCCTGCTGAACCTCTTCCCCCACATCGACCTGGGGGCCCAGAAGGTGGGCATCTTCGGCCGCCTGGT
>JAEUNJ010000219.1 GCA_016791145.1 Rhodocyclaceae bacterium
ACCGGGGGCGACGCCCTGGCCAGGATGCGCCGCGACCTGCGCATCGACCGGATCCTGGCCGACCTGCCCTCCCTCACCGAGGGCACCATCGAAGGCGCCGAGCGGACCCGGGACATCGTAGATGGCCTGAAACGCTTCTCCGCCCTGGACCGGTCCGACGGCGGGCGGTTCAATCTGGCCGACGTGCTGGAGCGGGCGGTGCATTGGGTCGCCAAGGCCTCGCCGACGGATTTCCTGGTGCACCGCCGGTGGCCCGAGGACATCCCCGTGGAGGGCTCCGCCGGCCAGTTGCAGCAGGTGGTCATGAACCTGGTCGAGAACGCCCGCG
This sequence comes from Rhodocyclaceae bacterium, assembly GCA_016791145.1. GTDB lineage: Bacteria > Pseudomonadota > Gammaproteobacteria > Burkholderiales > Rhodocyclaceae > JAEUNJ01. Next base: position 329 of record JAEUNJ010000219.1, read on the forward strand.
ACGCCACCGCCGGACGCGACCGGCCCGCCCTGACCGTCAGCGGCCACGTGGGTACCGGACAGGTGCACCTGTCCTTCCACGACGACGGCCCGGGCATCGCCGCAGCGGATCTCCCCCACATCTTCGATCCCTTCTTCACGACCAAGCCGGTGGGACAGGGCACCGGCCTCGGGCTCGCCATCAGCTACAGCATCGTCGAGCGGCACGGGGGAAAGCTCGCGGCCGCCAACCATCCGGACGGGGGGGCCGTCTTCACCCTGAGCCTGCCCCTCGCCGAAAACAAACCGGCCACCGGCGGCACCCAGGCGGAAAGCGCCTGACCGCCCGGCCGGTGGCCCGCCACCGGCGATGGCGCCGCGAGGCCAGGCGCGGCGGGCTTTCCCGGGACCCTTGCCTTGCTGGCACGGATGTTGTATGAAGCTTTATAGGAATCTTCATACGCCCCGCCCCCCGCCATGGATCTGCCTGCTGACTGGTTCGCCCTCCTCGCCCTCGTCTTCCTGCTGGGGATGAAGCATGGCCTCGACGCCGACCACCTGGCGACCATCGACGGGTTGACCCGCTTCAACCTGGGTCATGCGCCGCGGCGGGCCCGGTGGTGCGGCACCCTGTTCTCCCTGGGCCACGGCGCCGTCGTCGTGGGCATTGCCGTGGCCGTCGGCCTCGCCTCCGACCACTGGCAGGTCCCGCCCTGGATGGAGGACCTGGGTACCTGGGTTTCCATCGGGTTCCTGACCTTGCTGGGCTTCCTGAACCTGCGCGCCGTCCTGGCGACGCCGGCCGGCGACATGGTGCGCACCATCGGCGTCAAGGCCGGCCTGCTGCACCGGCTCCAGCAGGCCTCCCACCCGCTCACCATCGCCGCCGTGGGCGCCCTCTTCGCCCTCTCCTTCGACACCCTGAGCCAGGCGGCCCTGTTCGCGGTCACCGCGACGCGGCACGGCGGCGTCGGCCACGCGCTGGTCCTCGGCCTGGCCTTCCTGGGCGGCATGCTGGTCGTGGACGGCGCCAACGGCCTGTGGATCGCCAGCCTGCTGAAGCGGGCCGACCGGCGCGCCCGCATCGCCTCCCGGGTAATGGGGCTGATGGTGGCCGCCATCAGCCTCTCGGTCGCCGCCTTCGGGCTGGCCCGCTACCTCTCGGCCGGCGTCGAGGGCTGGTACGAGGGTCGCGAAATGACCGTCGGCCTCGGCGTCATCGGCGCCATTGCCTTCAGCGTCATCCTCGGCCGCTGGCTGGCCCGCACCCCCCGCATGGCCGGCGCCGACTAGACGCCCCCGCCTTCCCAGGCCGCGACGACCGCGGCCGGAACGGCCGGACGACCACCCCTCGAATGCCTGCAAGACTTTCTCCGGAAAATGATGTGACGAATAAGTTTTTCTTCCTACCTACTTGCCGCGCGGAACTGCTCGTTGCCGCCTGGGCGGTCCTCGCCGCCGGCCCGGCGCTGGCCGGCGGCATTCCCACCCTGCGCGAAGTGGCTGTCGTCGGCGCCCAGGACGGCCTGCCGGGCAACGCCGACAGCGCCTCCGAGGGCACGGTGACGAAGGAACAACTGGCCACCCGCCCGCTGCTGCGCCCCGGCGAGGTGCTGGAAATCGTCCCCGGCCTGATCATTTCCCAGCACAGCGGCGACGGCAAGGCCAACCAGTACTACCTGCGTGGCTTCAACCTGGACCACGGCACCGACTTCGCCACCTGGGTGATGGGCATGCCGGCCAACATGCCCACCCATGCCCATGGCCAGGGCTACACCGACCTCAACTTCCTGATCCCGGAACTGATCGAGCGCATCCAGTACCGCAAGGGGCCCTACCGGGCGGACCAGGGGGACTTCTCGGCCGCCGGCTCGGCCAGCATCGACTATGCCCGCATCCTGCCCTCCTCCTTCGCCGAGCTGGGCCTGGGGCAGAACGGTTTCCGCCGCGGCCTGCTCGCCGGGGCGCCGGCCGCCGGCGGCGGTCGCCTCCTCTACGGCCTGGAATGGCAGGAGGCGAACGGCCCCTGGACCGTGCCGGAAAACTACGGCAAGCTGAACGGCGTGCTGCGCTGGTCCTGGGGCACGGAGGAGAACGGCGGCGCAATCACCGCGATGGGCTACAAGGCCCAGTGGTCTTCCACCGACCAGGTGCCGCAGCGGGCCATCGACACCGGAATCATCTCCCGCTTCGGCACCGTCGACCCGACCGACGGCGGCCGGACTTCGCGCTACAGCCTTTCCGGCGAATGGGCGCGTCGCGACGCCGAATCCGGCAGCCGTGCCTCGGCCTATGCCATCCGCTCGGCCCTGGACCTCTGGTCCAACTTCACCTTTTTCATGGACAACCCCGCCCTCGGCGACCAGTTCCTGCAGAGCGAACGGCGTCACGTGCTCGGCGGCCAGGCCGCCCACACCTGGTTCG
>JAEUNJ010000229.1 GCA_016791145.1 Rhodocyclaceae bacterium
CAGGCTGAAGGCCAGCATTCCGACGAAATGCATGGCCCAGATCCCGGCCCCCATGGCCAATCCGCCGGCCGCCGTCCACAGGTGGCGCGCGTGGGTGGTCGTCGCGACGAGCAGCCGCCGGGAGACGAGGAGCGCCGTGTAGGACGCCAGGATCGCGGCGACCACGGACAGGGTCACGAGGACCGGATCGTACCGTCCGACGTAGAGGAGGCTGTCCTCCGGCGCCGTGAATACGAGGGGCAGAAATGACAATCCGCTCACGCCAGACGTCTCGACGAATCAAGTCAGGGAAACGCGGCGGCCCAACCATGCGACGCCGGCCGCGATGCCGCGCGGGATTCCGCCGCTGGCCGGGTCCGCACGCTTTCGACATTATCGTCCACTTCACGGAATCTGCCGACTCCGCGCCGGCCGGCCCTTCCCGCGCGGCCGGCGCCCGTATCCCGGGCGACCGCGCGGATTGGGGCGGACCGGCGTTTGGCGATATAGTCGCCCTCCGATGAGTCCCTTCGCCTCGCCCCTCAAGCGGCGCATCCTGCTGCGCCTGCTGATCGCCGCCGGACTGCTCTCCGCCCTGCTCCTGGCGGCCTTCCTCGCCGCCTACCGCGGGCAACTGGAGAACGAGCGCAGCCGCGCCTCGGCGGGCTTCAACCTGCTGCTCCAGGCCGCCCTCGAGAACGCCATGCTGAAGCGCGACGTGCCCGGACTGCGGGAGATCGTCGAGCGCCTGGGCACCCAGCCCGGCATCCGCACGGTGATGATCCTCAATCCCGCCGGCGAGGTGCGCTTCGCCTCCGCCCCGGACCTCCTCGGCCTGCACCGGCCGGAGCTGGTTCCCGGCGCCGGCGCCCGCGGGCCGGCCACCGCCTTCCTGCACCGGGAGGACGGCGCCGAGGTGCTCCGCTCCGTGAACCCGGTGCGCAACAAGGCGGCCTGCCGGGAATGCCACGGGGATGCCGCCGCCCATCCCGTGAACGGCATCCTGGTGGTGGACTACGACGCCGGGGAGATCCGCCAGCATGCCTGGGGCAGTGCCGCCGCCTTCACCGGGGCCGGCCTGCTGGTGCTCCTGATCCTGACCCTGGTGCTCTGGCGTTCCCTGAACCGCCAGGTGCTGCAGCCGGTGGCCGCACTGGCCCGGGCCAGCGCCGAACTGGAGGCCGGTCGCCTGGACCGGCGGGTCGCCGCCACCGGCGACGACGAACTGGCCGACCTGGGGCGCCGCTTCGACCGCATGGCCGAGCGCCTCCAGGACCAGCTCGCCCGGGTGCGCGCCCACGAGGCCTACCTGCAGGCCATCCTCGACAGCCTGCCGGACGGCGTGCGGGTCATCCGCGTCGCCGACGGGCGGATCGCCATGGCCAACGGCGCCTTCGCCCGCCAGGTCGGCCTGCCGCTGGACAAGGTCGTCGGCGAGACCTGCCACCGCGCGAGCCACGGCCGCGACGCGCCCTGCGTCGCCACCCTGGTCACCTGTCCCCTGCAGGCCCTGCACCAGGTGGGCGACACCCTGAAATGCACGCACCGGCACCAGAAGGCCGACGGCGGAACCTTCCCGGTGGAGGTGCACGCCGCGATGGTGGAACTGGAGGCCGAGGGCCGCCGCGAGCGCTACGTGGTGGAATCCGTGCGCGACCTCTCCCAGGCCGCCCGGGTCTCCCACGAGCAGCGCCTGTCGGAGCTGGGCCTGCTGGCCGCCGGCATCGCCCACGAGATCCATAACCCCCTCGCCTCGGTACGCCTGGGCGTCCAGGGCCTCGCCCGCGACATCCGTACCGACCGGTGCACGCCCGGCGAAATCGGCAACTACCTGGACCTGATCGACAACGAGATCGACAAGTGCATCGAGGTGACCCGCCGCCTGCTCCTCCTCTCCCGGACGCCGGAGGAGGCGCCCCAGGTGGTGGACCTGGCCACCGCACTGGACGATGCCGTGCGCCTGCTGGATTACGACGCGCGCATCCGCGGCATCACCCAGGACCTGGCGCTGCCGCCGGTCGCCGTGCGGGTGCTGGCGGACGAGGGGGAATTGCGCATGGTCTTCCTGAACCTGTTCCAGAACGCCCACCACGCCATGCCCGGGGGCGGCACCCTGACCGTCACCGTCGCCGCCCATGCCGCGGAGGCGGCCATCACCGTGGCCGACACGGGCGTCGGCATCGCCGAGGACGTGCTGCCGCACATCTTCGATCCCTTCTACAGCCGGCGCGCCGACGGCGTCGCCGGGACCGGCCTCGGCCTCACCATCGTGCGCAACATCGTCCAGCGCTATGGCGGGAACATCGGCGTCGAGAGCTCGCCCGGGCGGGGCAGCCGCTTCCTGCTGCGCCTGCCCCTGGCCGAGGCCGCCGTGGGAGCCGCCCCGTGAAGAAGACCCTGCTGGTCGTCGACGACGACGGCGTTTTCAACGCCCTGCTCCGCCGCCAGCTCGACGGCATGGGCTTCGAGCCCGTGGGCGCCGCCACCTGGGCCGAGGCCCAGAGCCGCCTCGCCGAGATGGAACCCGCCGCCATCATCCTCGACTTCAAGCTGCCCGACAGCGACGCCGAGAAGGTCCTCGCCGAGCTGCGCGGCCAGTATCCCGTCATCGTGCTGACCGGCTTCGGCTCCATCCGCAATGCCGTCAGCGTGATCCGCCAGGGCGCCACCGACTACCTGACCAAGCCGGTGAACCTGGACGAACTGGAACTCACCGTGCGCCGCGTCCTGGAGAATGCGGAACTGCGCCAGCACAACCAGTTCTACCGCTCCCAGCTCGCCTCCCACCGGCCGGGCCCCCTGGTGGGCGAAAGCCGGGCCATGCGCGAGGTGCAGGCCATGGTGGAGGCCGTCGCCCCCACCGACACCACGGTGCTGATCCTCGGCGAATCGGGCAGCGGCAAGGAGATGGTGGCCCAGGCCATCCACGAGAAGAGCGCCCGCTCCGGCCGGGAACTGGTGCCCATCGACGCCAGCGGCCTCCAGGAGCAGCTCTTCGAGTCCGAGCTGCTGGGCCACGAGCGCGGCGCCTTCACCGGCGCCGACCGGCAGAAGAAGGGCCTGATCGAGGAGGCGGCCGGCGGCACCCTGTTCCTGGACGAGATCGGCGACGTGAGCCCGGCCATCCAGTCCAAGCTGCTGCGGGTGCTGGAGACCGGCACCTTCCGCCGCCTGGGCGGCACCAAGACCCTGAAGGCCGACGCCCGCTTCGTCACCGCCACCAACCGGGACATCGCGGCCATGTGCAAGGAGGGGAGCTTCCGCAACGACCTCTTCTTCCGCCTCTCGCGCTTCGTCATCACCGTGCCGCCGCTGCGGGAGCGGCGCGAGGACATCGAGCCCCTGGCCCGGCACTTCCTCGCCGGGCTGTCGCGCACCGCCCCCGCCGAGATCGCGCCGGACGCCCTGAAGCTCCTCACCGCCTACGACTGGCCGGGCAATGTGCGCGAACTGAAGAACGCCATCGAGCGGGCCCTGATCCTCGCCCGGCCCGGCCACCAGGTGCGCACCGAGCACCTGGCCTTCCTGCCCCGGGCCGACGGCGGCCTCACCCTGCGCTTCGCCCAGGAACCCACCCTGGAGCAGATCGAGGGCGAATACCTGCGCCAG
>JAEUNJ010000159.1 GCA_016791145.1 Rhodocyclaceae bacterium
ATGGTGAGCCGGGTGATGCGCGACCTGCACACCCAGGGCCTCATCGAAGAAACCGACAACGGAATCTTCCTGTCCGACGAGATCGGCGAAACCCAATAACGGGAACTGGGCCCGGGTTCGGGCCCTGATTGCAATTCCGGCCGGGTCGGCGGCAGGACAAAATCCGGCATGCCCGCCGTTTCCCTGTCCGCGTCGACTTCCCGCGCCGAGAATCCCCTTCCGGAGCGGCTCGTCGCACTGTTCAACGAGGCCCGCTGGCTGTTGCTCGGGGCCGCGGCCGCCTATCTCGCCCTCGTCCTGGCGGGTTACCAGCCGGCGGACCCCGGCTGGTCCCATGCCGCGCGGGCCGACGGGGTCGCCAATCCGGGGGGGCGATTCGGCGCCTGGCTTGCCGATCTGCTCCTCTACCTCTTCGGCCTTTCCGCCTGGTGGTGGATTCCTTTCCTGGCCGTGTCCCTGGTCTGGGGCTATCGGCGGCTCGGCGGCTGGCTGGCCGTCGATCGAAGGCCGTACCTGTTCGCGTGCGGCGGTTTCCTGATCCTGCTGGCCGGCAGCGCCGGCCTCGAGGCCCTTCGCTTCTGGAGCCTCCAGGTGTCCTTGCCGCTCGCCCCCGGCGGCATGGTAGGCCACGAGATTGCCCGGTTGGGGACCCTGTATCTGGGATTCACCGGCAGCACGCTGGTCCTGCTTGCCGTCATCGCGGTCGGGATATCCCTCTTTTCGGGCCTGTCCTGGCTACGGGTTGCCGAGGTCGCCGGCGCGGCGGTGGAACGCGCCTGGTTCGGGACGGTCGGTCTCTGGCAGACCTGGCAGGACCGGCGCTACGGCCGACGGATCGCCGGAGAGCGGGAAGCGGCGGTGGAAGTGGAGCGAAAGAAGGTCGAGGAGAATCCGCCGCCGCCGGTGAAGATCGAACCCGTGGTCCTGGCGGTGCCCAAGGCGCCAAAAGCCGAGGCCCGGATGGACAAGGAGCGGCAGGCGCCCCTGTTCTTCGACGCGCCGGGCGGGGCGCTGCCGCCCCTGCACCTTCTGGATGAGCCGCGCCACGATGCCTCCGAGCTGCCGGATGCGGAAACCCTGGAATTCACTTCCCGCCTGATCGAACGCAAGCTTGCCGATTTCAATGTCGAGGTCAAGGTGGTGTCGGCCCATCCGGGACCCGTGGTGACGCGCTACGAGATAGAACCGGCCACCGGGGTCAAGGGCAGCCAGATCGTCGGCCTTGCGAAGGACCTGGCGCGCGCGCTCTCCCTGATCAGCATCCGGGTCGTGGAAACCATACCCGGCAAGTCCTGCATGGCCCTGGAATTGCCGAATCCGCGGCGCCAGACGGTGCGCCTTTCGGAAATCCTCGGTGCCCGGGCCTACCACGACATGCACGCCCCCCTCGCCATGGGCCTGGGCAAGGACATCTCCGGCACGCCCATGGCGGTGGACCTGGCCAAGATGCCCCACCTGCTGGTGGCCGGCACCACGGGGTCCGGCAAGTCGGTCGGTATCAATGCAATGATATTGTCATTGCTGTACAAGTCCGAGCCCAGGGACGTGAGGCTGATCCTGGTGGATCCGAAGATGCTGGAGCTTTCCGTCTACCAGGGGATCCCCCACCTGCTCGCCCCGGTGGTCACGGACATGAACAAGGCAGCCAACGCGCTCCACTGGTGCGTCGGCGAGATGGAACGGCGTTACCAGCTCATGTCGGCCCTCGGCGTGCGCAACATCTCCGGCCTCAATGCCCGGGTGAGGGAGGCGGAGAAGGTCGGCAACCTGCTGCCCGATCCCCTGTCGATCACACCCGACAGCCCCGAGCCGCTGAAGGCGCTGCCCTACGTCGTCGTGGTCATCGACGAACTGGCCGATCTGATGATGGTGGTGGGCAAGAAGGTCGAGGAACTCATCGCCCGGCTGGCCCAGAAGGCGCGGGCATCCGGCATCCATCTGATCCTGGCCACACAGCGTCCGAGCGTCGATGTGATCACCGGGCTCATCAAAGCCAACATTCCGACCCGGATCTCCTTCCAGGTCTCCTCGAAGATCGATTCCCGCACCATCCTGGACCAGATGGGCGCCGAAGCCCTGCTCGGGCAGGGCGACATGCTCTATCTCGCGCCGGGCACCGGACTGCCGACCCGGATCCATGGCGCCTTCGTCTCGGACGACGAGGTGCACCGCGTCGTCGAACACCTCAAGAAGGTGGGGCCGCCGGAATACGTCACCGGCGTGCTGGATGCGCCGGCCGCCGAGGGCGGCGAGGGCGGCGGGGATGACCTGGCGGACGTGGAATCGGACCCCATGTACGATCAGGCGGTGGAAGTGGTGCTGAAGACACGCCGCCCCTCCATTTCGCTGGTCCAGCGGCACCTGCGCATCGGCTACAACCGGGCCGCGCGCATGATCGAGGCCATGGAGAAGGCGGGACTCGTCTCGGCCATGAATGCCGCCGGCAGCCGCGAGGTCCTGGCGCCGGAACCGGTCCAATAGGGCACGCGGGCGAATCGGCGATAATCGCTCTTTCGCCCTTTCGTTTGCTCCGCCCTGTGATGCGCCCTGTATCCGCCGGCCTTTTGATGGCCGTCTTCTTCCTGCCCCAGATCGCCCGCGCCGGAGCCGTCGAGCGCCTGGCGGCTTTTGTCGAGGGCACCCGCGCCGCCCGCGGCGCCTTCACCCAGACGGTTTTCACCAAGAGCGGCAAGAAGCCCCAGCAGGCCTCGGGGACCATGATGTTCGTCCGACCGGGAAAGTTCCGCTGGGTCTACGACCAGCCCTACCAGCAGGTGCTCGTGGGCGACGGCGAGAAGCTCTGGATCTGGGACAAGGACCTGAACCAGGTGACCGTGAAGAAGCTCGGCAAGGCGCTCGGCGACAGTCCCGCCGCCTTCCTGGCCGGAGAGGGCGACATCGAGCGGCATTTCGCGGTCACCGAGGCGGAACCGCGGGACGGCCTGGAGTGGGCGGAGGCGCGGCCGAAGGCGGCCGAAGCGAATTTCGAACGCCTGCGCCTCGGCTTCCGGGGCGAAGCCCTGCAGGCCATGGAGATCCTTGACAACTTCGGCCAGACCACCGTGCTCGTCTTTTCCGGCATCGAGCGCAACCCGCCCCTGCCGCCGGCCATCTTCCGCTTCACCCCGCCCAAGGGGGCGGACGTGGTCGGCGACTAGGCATGCGCCGGGGCGTGCCCATCGCGACGGCCCGGGAAACGGCACGCCCGTGAACGATCTCTTCCCGACCTCGCTCCCCTCGCACGCTCCGTTGGCGGAATTGCTGCGCCCGAGGACCCTGGATGAGGTCGTGGGTCAGGCCCATCTGCTGGGACCGGGAAGACCGCTGCGCCTGGCCTTCGCCTCCGGCACCCCCCATTCCATGATCCTGTGGGGTCCCCCCGGGGTCGGCAAGACCACCCTCGCCCGCCTGATGGCGGACGCCTTCGACGCCGAATTCATCGCGTTGTCGGCCGTGTTCTCGGGGGTCAAGGACATCCGCGCCGC
>JAEUNJ010000250.1 GCA_016791145.1 Rhodocyclaceae bacterium
AGCGGCACGACGACCCTCGGCATCAATGCGGCCAGCATCAAGTCGGCCCTGGAGATCACCGGCAACGCCGGCGCCAACACGCTCACCGCCACGGCCTTCGCCGACACGATCGCCGGCGGGGCGGGCGCCGACACCATCGTCGGCGGCGGCGGAGCGGATCAGGTCACCATGGAGGTCGCGGCGGGAAGCCTCGACGCCGCCGATGCGGGCGGCATCGCAGAGGGCAACCAGCTGGTCCTCACCGGGGCCGCCGCCGGGACGCTGGTGGCCGACCTGGCCTCCGCCGACCAGATCGTCAGCATCGGCGGCGCGGCCGAGGTCCTGCGGCAGGCGGGCTTCCTGCACGTGGATGCCGCTGCCGTCACCACGGCCGTGTCCATTTCCGGCACCGCGGCCGCCAACCGGATTACCGGCGGCACCGGCGGCGACCTGATCGACGGCGGGGCGGGCAACGATACCCTGGCCGGGGGGGACGGGCACGATACGGTGATCGGCGGCACCGGCGCGGATACCATCACCCTGGGCGCCGGGGCGGCGGACATCGACCAGGTCGCGGCGGGCGCCGACGCGGAGTCGAACACGCTGATCCTCCAGGGCACGGCAGGCGGGACGGTGGTGCTGGACCTGTCCTCGGCCACGGACCAGATCGTCTCCGTCGGGGGCGTCGCCGAGGGCCTGGTCCAGACGGGCCTCGGCAACGTGGACGCCAGCGCCATGGGCGGCGGCGCCGTTGCCATCACCGGTTCGGCCCTGGCCAACACCCTGCGCGGGACCGGGATGGCCGATACGCTGGATGGCGGGGCCGGGGCGGACACCCTGTACTTCGTCGTCGGTACAGCCGCCTACGACCAACTGGACGCCGGCGGCGGCAACGAGGGTGACATCCTGAAACTGGAGGGGACGCCCGCCGGCGAGATTGTGGTGGACCTGGGCGCGGCGCCCGGCACGGACCAGCTGCTATCCGAGAACGGCATCGCCGAAGGCGTGGTGCAGGCCGATTTCCAGCACGTGGATGCCTCCGGCCTCGCCGGGCTCGCCGGTTCCGATCCGGGATTGTCGGTGTTCGGCAACGGGGCGGGCAACGTCATGACGGGCTCCCTGGGGCAGGACAACTTCGTCGGCTTCGCGGGCGCCGACACGATCAACCTCGGCGGCACCTACGACGCGGTGGCGAAGCTCTGGACCGGTGATTCCGCGGCGGACCTGGTCGTCTATACGAGCCCGGACGATGGCTGGAACGCCAGCGCGGTGGCCTACAGCCATGACCGGCTGCTCGCCTTCGAAACCGGACGGGACGCGGTCGCCTTCACGACGGAGTTCAACGGCGGCGCCTGGGACCTGGACGACATCACCGCCGACGATGTCTTCACCTTCCAGGCCAATGACAAGGCGGATTTTTCCACCGCGCACGAGGCCCTGCTGGTGGCCATGGATGCCAAGGTCAAGGCGACGGTGCTGACCCAGCCGGGCTTTGCCTCCGTGGCGGCGGCGGTGAACAAGGTTGGGGTCGTGGCGGCGGCCGGAGACGATGGCCTGCTGGTGATCAAGGCCGGCGGCTCGACGGGCATCTACTACTACCAGGAGTCGGACGGGCGCGCGAACAGCGTGTCGGGCGGCGAACTGACCCTGCTGGGGGTCGCCGACGCCGCCTTGAGCGAGGCGGACTTCATCCTGGGCTGACGGGCCCTGCGCCCCGCCGGCCCTCGACCAGGGAATAGACGGCCGGGACCACGACCAGGGTCAGCAGCGTCGACGAGATCATGCCGCCGATGACGGCGATCGAAAGGGGCTGGTTGGTCTCGGCGCCGGCGCCGAGGCCCAGGGCGGCCGGCGCCATGGCGAGGATCACGGTGGCGGAGGTCATCAGCACCGGCCGCATCCGGATCGGGCAGGCGTCGCGCAGCGCCGCATCCACTTCCATGCCGTCCGCCCGGCGCTGGTTGGTCAGGTCCACCAGCAGGATCGAGTTCTTGGCCACGAGGCCGATGAGCAGCGTCAGGCCGATCATCGAGTAGATGTTCAGGGTGTGCCCGAACAGCCAGAGCGCGGCGATCCCGCCGACCACGGCCAGCGGCTGCGCCAGCATGACGATGGCGGGCTGCAGGAAGGAGTTGAACTGGCTCGCCAGCACCATGTACAGCAGCACCAGGGCGAGGCCGAACGCAAAGCCCATGTATTTCTGAGTCTTGCCGAATTCCTCGGCCTGGCCGATCATCTTGACCTGGTAGCCGGCGGGCAGGATCTCCGTGGCCGCCTGGCGCACCTGGGCCACCGCCTCGCCGAGGGGGATCGTCGGCGTGGCGTAGAAGGTGGCGCCGTACTGGAGGTCGAAGCGCCCGATCACCGCGGGACCGAGCCTTTCCTCGAAGCGTGCCACGGAGTCGAGGCGCACCAGCTTCCCGTCGCGATTGCGCAGGAAAATGCGCGACAGATCGGCCGGCTCGTTGAAGGCGCCTTCCCGGGCCTTGACGCGGATGTCGTAGCGCTGCCCGTCGCCCGGTTCGTCGTTGAACTTGGCGATATCGACGCCGCCGGTCAGCATGTTCACCGCCAGGGCGACGTCCGCGGTGGACAGGTTGGCATTGGCGATGCGCAGCCGATCCGGCCGGAAGACGAGTTGCGGCAGGTCGAGCTGGAGATCGGTATCGACGCGGCCGATGCCGGGGAGGCCGGCCAGCCTCTGCTGGAGCTCGCGGGTCAGCCGGCCCACCTCGTCGAGGTTCTCCCCGGCGAGGACGAATTGCAGCGGTTCGCCGCGCTGGCCGCCGCCGACGATGGAGAAGGGCGCGGCAAAGGCACGTGCGCCGGGGATTGCCGCCAGGTCGCGACGCACGTCGGCGATCACCTGCTGCTGGCTGCGCCTGCGCTCCTCGCGCGGTGCCATGCGCACCACCACCGTCCCCTGGTTTACCTGGCCGGCGGTGCCCAGGCCGATCAGGGCGAACTCCGTGCGCACCTCCGGATAGTTGTTGAGCACCGCCTCGACCTCGCGCAGCTTGACGTCGGTGTAGTCGATGCTGGAACCCAGCGGCGTGCGCAGCGAGACCCGGAAGCGGCCCTCGTCCTCGTCGGGGGTGAAGGTCTTGCCGATGTCGATGAAGAAGAAGCTGCTGGCGCCGACGATCGCCGCGGTCAGCGCCACCACCCACCCGCGATGGGCCAGCGCGGATTGGAGCAGGCGGACGTAGATGCGGTCCACGCCGCCGAGGATGCCGTCGAGGAGGTGGTAGATGCGGCCATGCTGCCGGGCCACCGTCAGGTAGCGCGAGCAGAGCATCGGCGTGAGCGTCAACGAGACGAAGAGCGAGACCAGAACGCCGAAGGTGACCACCACCGCGAAGGATCTGAAGAACTGGCCGAGCACGCCCTGCAGGAAGATGACCGGGGCGAAGATGGAGACCAGCGAAAGCGTCGCGGCGATCACGGCGAACACGACCTCCCGGCTGCCGTTGGCCGCCGCGGACACGGGATCGGGATCGATGTCCTCGCGGTGCCGGAAGATGTTCTCCAGCACGACGATCGCATCGTCCACGACGACGCCGATCAGCAGCAGCAGCGCCAGCATGGTCAGCGAGTTCAGGGTGTAGCCAAAGAAGTGGATCACGGCGATGGCGCCCATCAGCGAGACGGGGATCGCCAGGGCGACGATCAGGGTGGAGCGCAGCGAGCGCAGGAAGAACCACACGACGAGGGAGGCGAGCAGGGTTCCCTCCACCAGGTGTTCCTTCAGCGAGTTTACGATCTCGAGGATGAACGTGGCATCGTTGGAGACGATGCTGATCCGCATGCCCGGAGGCAGTTGCGGCTCGATCTCGCCCGCCAGCCGCTGCTTGATGCGTTCGGCGATGGCAACCGTGTTGGCGTTGGCGACCTTGACGACGCCGAGTCCCACGGTCGTTTCGCCGTTGAAGCGCGCCAGCTGCCGGTTGTCGGTGAGGCCGTCCTCCAGTTCGGCGATGTCGCCCAGGCGCACCGCGACACCGTTGCGCTGGGCGACGACAAGGCCGGCCAGGGTGTCGAGGCTGTGGAACTCCAGATCGAGCTTGACCAGGTGCTCGGTGGCCTGGCCGACGACGAAGCCGCCCGC
>JAEUNJ010000314.1 GCA_016791145.1 Rhodocyclaceae bacterium
TCCAGCAGCAGGTTCTGGATGATGATGGAGAAGCCGAAGGTGACCAGCAGCGGCGGCAGGATGTCGGAGCCCAGGGTGCGGTTCAGGATCAGCCGCTGGATCACGTAGCCCAGGGCCGCCATGGCCGGCACCACCACCAGCAGCGCCACGAAGGGATTGAGGCCCAGGGGCTCGGCGACGGCGATGGCCAGGTAGGCGCCCAGGATGGCCAGGTCGCCGTGGGCGATGTTGATCATGCGCATGATGCCGAAGGCGAGCGACAGGCCGGCGGCGAAGAGCGCATAGAGCCCGCCGATCAGCAGCCCCTGGATGATGGTGTTGGCCCACTCGCCCATGGCGCCCCGTCCTCAGATCCCGAAATAGGCGAGCGAGATCTGCTCGCGGGTGAGGTCATGGGGCCTCCCTTCCAGGGAGACGCGGCCTTCCTGGAAGCAGTAGAGGCGGTCAGCGACCTTCATGGCCTGGCCCACGTCCTGCTCCACCACCACCACCGCGGCGCCCTCGGCCTTGATGCCGGGCAACGCGGCGTAGATGTCCTTGATGACGACCGGGGCCAGCCCCAGGGAGATCTCGTCGCAGAGCAGCAGTTTGGGGTTCGCCATCAGCGCGCGGCCGATGGCCACCATCTGCTGCTGCCCCCCCGACAGGGCGGTGCCCGGGTTGTTGCGCCGCTCCTGGAGGATGGGGAAGAGGCCGTAGATGCGCTCCAGGGTCCAGGGTCCCGGCCGGCCCGAGTAGGCGCCGATCTTCAGGTTCTCCTCCACCGACAGGCTGGGGAAGAGCCGCCGTCCCTCCGGCACCATGGCCAGGCCGAGGCCGACGATGTCGTGCGCCGCGGCGCCGCCGATGGCCTTGCCGTCGAAGCGGACCGATTCGGCCGCCGCCGGCAGCAGGCCGCAGAGGGTGCGCAGGAAGGTGGACTTGCCGGCGCCATTGGAACCGATGATGGCAACGGTCTCCCCTTCCGCCACGGCCAGGTCGATGCCGTAGAGGGCCTGGAAATCGCCGTAGAAGGCGGCGAGGCCGCGCACCTCGAGGAGACTCATGGCTTTCCTGCCCCCCGCTTCACGTACCGCACCGACCGCGAGACAACCACCGCCGCCTCCGCCGGGCCGCCCCAAGGAGGCGGCAAGCCAACGACCCGGAGCGGGCACAGCCCGCGAACCGTAGTCACCCCCCTTCCCCGGGAAGGGGGGACGGGGGGGATGGGGGCCACCCCCTCCGCCGGGCCGCCCCAAGGAGGCGGCAAGCCAACGACCCGGAGCGGGCGCAGCCCGCAAACACGTGTCACCCCCCTTCCCCGGGAAGGGGGGCCGGGGGGGATGGCCCATCCTGTTCCCGTAGGGGAGCGCTTGCGCTCCCCCCTTCCGCCGGAAGGGGGGGCGGGGGGAAAGGGGGCCATCATTCGACGGCGATGCCCATGTAGATCTCCCGCACCTGCGGGTCGGCCATCACCTCGGCCGGCATGCCCTGGGTCAGGAGCCGGCCGAAGTTGATGACCACGAGGCGGTCCACCACCGCCAGCAGCGCATGGACGATGTGCTCGATCCAGATGATGGAGACGCCCTCGGCCCGGATGTCCTGGATAGATTCGATCAGTTCATTCACCTCGTGCTCGGTGAGGCCGCCGGCGATCTCGTCGAGCAGCAGCAGCGTGGGCTGGGTGGCCAGGGCCCGGGCCAGTTCCAGCCGCTTGCGGTCGAGCAGGGTCAGGGAGCCGGCCAGCCGGTTGGCCTTGGGCAGCAGGCCGGTGCGCTCCAGGGCCTCCACCGCCGCCGGCGTGCCGTCGTGTTCGGAACGGCCGGCGCCGAAGGTGGCGCCCACCAGCACGTTCTCGAACACCGTCATGCCGCCGAAGGGATGGGGGATCTGGTAGGAGCGGCCGATGCCCGCCCGGCAGCGCTCGGCGGGGGGCAGCCCGGTGATGTCCCTGTCCTGGTAGCGCACCCGGCCCCTGTCGGGCCGCACGGCCCCGGACACCAGGTTGAACATGGTGGTCTTGCCGGCGCCGTTGGGGCCGATGACGCCCAGGGCTTCCCCCTTTTCCACGGTCAGCGACAGGTCGTCGGTGACCAGCAGGGAACCGTAGGACTTGGAGACCCCCTCCAGGGCCAGCAGCCGCGTCATGACTTCGGGATCCGCTCGGGCGCGCCGCGGCGGGCGGCCGGGTCGTCCCCGTCCGCCCGCCGCCGCGGAGCCGTGTCCTACTTGATGGCCTCCAGCTTGTCCTGGATCGGCACCATGGTGGCGAGGCCGTTCTCCACCACCACCAGTTCCATCGCCTTGCCCTTCTTCTTCCACTGGCCGCCGACCAGCGGGGTCTTGGAGATGTTGGGCACCGGGCCGGTCTTGAAGTTGATCGGGCCGACGATGGTGTTGAGGTTGGTGCCGCGGATGGCGTCACGGATCGACTCGGGCTTCAGGTCGGCCGCCCGCTTCAGGGAATCCAGGGCCACTTCGAACAGCGAATGCTTGAAGGCCAGCGGCATGGACCAGGGCTTGCTCGTCGCCTTGGTGTAGGCGCTGGCCAGGTCGGCCGAGCTCTGGCCGGTGAGGCTGGACTTGAAGGGGTGCACCGGAGACCACCACACTTCCACGGTCAGGCCCTCGGCACGATCGCCGAAGGCGGCGATGGCGGCGGGGAACTCGGTGGCCTTGCCGACGGTGACGATCTTCGGTTTCAGGCCCTGCTGGCCGGCCTGGTTCCAGAAGTTGGCGAAATCCGGGGGCGGCATGACGCCGGTGACGATGTCCGCGCCCTGCTTCTTGAACTCGGCGATGTAGGCCGAGAAGTCGTCGGAGGGCGACTGGTAGCGGCCCTTGTCCACCAGCTTGAAGCCCTTCTGGGCCAGCACCGGCGGGAAGCCGATCTTCGGGTCGCCCCAGGCGTTGCCGTCGGAATCGTTGGGCCACAGGGCGCCGACGGTCTTGGCGCCGGGCAGCTTGGCCCACAGGCCGGTGAAGACGCCGATGATGTCCTCGAGGCCCCAGAAGAAGTGGTAGGTCCACTCGAAGCCCTTCTTCGGGTCGCCGCCGCGGCCGAAGAAATGGGGCTGCCAGGGGGTGTCGTTGGTCACGCAGGGCATGCCGTTCAGCTCGCACTGGTCGGCCACCGGGTTGGTGGTGGCGGGCGTGGAGCCGGCCATGACCAGGTTCACCTTGTCCTTGAGGATCAGTTCCGAGGTGACTTCCGCCGCCCGGTTCGGGTTCGACTGGGAATCCTTGTAGACGATCTCCACCGAGTACTGCTTGCCGCCCACCTTGATGCCGGCCGCCAGCAGCTTCTTCATCTCGGCCAGGGTGAAGGGGTCGGGTTCGCCG
Organism: Rhodocyclaceae bacterium; assembly: GCA_016791145.1. Taxonomy (GTDB): domain Bacteria; phylum Pseudomonadota; class Gammaproteobacteria; order Burkholderiales; family Rhodocyclaceae; genus JAEUNJ01. The sequence goes on from JAEUNJ010000314.1 coordinate 3,322, forward strand.
AAGACGGCCAGGGGGCCGGTCTGCGGGCTCACGTAGCCGATTTTGATGACGTTGGCCGCCGCATGGACCCAGGGGGCCGGCAGGGCGGAGGCGAGGACGATCCCGCCGGCCGCCTTGAGGACGGACCGGCGACCGAGATCGACGCCGGAATCGTCGGCGGACTGGCTCTGGGCAGGGGACTGTTGCGTGAAATCGCCACTCATGGAACTCTCCTCTTTGGTGTTTGTGGGCCTCGGCGGGCGGCGATGCGGCGGCCGCGACCCTGCCGGGAGCCTGGAAATTAGAAGATGTTAGTGAACCTGTCCAATACCGATTTGGCACCGATCCATACCTTCAAGGTATGATGATCAGCCCACGCACTAAGGCTGAAGCATGGAACTGCGGCACCTGAGATACTTCCTCGCCCTGGCCGAGGAGCTCAATTTCAGCCGCGCCGCGGCCCGCCTGCACATCTCCCAGCCGCCCCTGTCCCGGCAGATCCAGCAGCTGGAGGACGAACTCGGCGCCCAGCTCTTCCAGCGCACCGGCAAGGGCGTGGAACTGACCCAGGCGGGGCACTCCCTGGTGGCCGAGGCGGCCAACATCCTGTCCCTGGTCGGCCAGGCGAAGGAGCGGACGCGGATGGCCGGCGACGGGCACGTGGGCCGCATCGACGTGGGAATCTTCGGTTCCGCCATCCTGGACGTGATCCCGCGCAGCCTTGCCCGCTTCCGCAAGCTCTACCCCGGCGTGCGCATCGTGCTGCACCAAATGAACAAGACGGAACAGATCGACGCGCTGCGGGAGCGTCGCCTCACGGTGGGTTTCAACCGCATCGTCCCGGTGGAGCCGGACATCGTCGTCGAACCCATCCTGAAGGAGAACCTGGTGGTGGCCTTCGACCGGCACCACGAGTTCGCCCGCCTCCGGGAGGTGCGCCTGAAGGACGTGGTGCACCAGCCGCTGATCATCTACCCTTCGGCGCCGCGCCCCAGCTTCGCCGACGACGTGGTGGCCCTGATCCGCAACGAGGGGGTCCAGCCGCGCATCGTCCAGGAGGTGGTGGACGTGCTGACCGCGATCTCCCTGGTCGCCGCCGGCTTCGGGGTCTGCGTGGCCCCCGAGTCCGCCGCCAACCTGCGCCTGCCCGGCGTGGGCTTCCGCCAGCTCAAGGCCAGCCCACCCGTGTTCACGGAGCTGAGCTGCCTCTACCGGAAGGACGATCCCTCGCCCATCCTCGCCGCCTTCATGAAGATCGTGCGCGACGCCCCGCGGCTGCTCCCGGAGCGTGCCGCGAAGCCCTGAACCGGCGGCCGCCCCCAGGCCGGGACGCGTATCTCCCTGCCGCCGCAGGGGCGATAGAATCCGCGGCGGCCGATCCCACGAGCGAACACCGCCATGCACCGCCCCTCCCGCATCTGCATCGCCCGCCACGGCGAAACCGACTGGAATGCCGCCGGCATCCTCCAGGGCTGGATCGACGTGCCGATCAACGAGACCGGCCGGCTGCAGGCCGTGGAACTGGCCGAATCCCTGACGGGGATGGGCTTCTCCTGCATCTATTCCAGCCCCCTGCGCCGTGCCCGGGAGACCGCCGAGATGATCGCCGGGCGGCTGGAACTGCCCATGCCCAGCTTCCACGACGGCCTGAAGGAGCGCCACTTCGGGCATTACCAGGGCATCCCCAAGGAAGAGCTGGCCGTCACCCATCCCGACGTCCTGGCCGAAATCACGAGCCGCAATCCGGCCGGCCATTTCGACGGCGGCGAATCCATGGACCATTTCGCCGACCGGGTGCTGCACGCCCTGGGCGACATCGCCGACCAGCACGAGGGGGAGACCGTCCTCGTGGTCACCCACGGCTGGGTCATCGACGTCATCACCCGCCAGGTGAAGGGCCTGCCCCGCCACACCGTCCTCCACATGAAGCGCAGGAACATCGAGTGCCTGTGGCTGGAGGTGGTGGATGCGGAGATCCGCGAGGCGCCCGGCCTGGCCGGATAAGGCGGGCCGGATAAGGCGGGCCGGCGGCCGCATCGCGGCGCGGACGCGCCCACCGCTTCGCCACGCGGGGGCCGGTCGCAGCACCGCGCCGACCGGTGCTACCATCGGTCCGCGATCCGCCATCGGCGGACGATCATCCCCGAGGAACCCGTCATGATCGAACTCGACATCAACGGCGTGCGCCGGCGGCTGGACGTGGAACCGGACACCCCGCTGCTCTGGGCCCTGCGCGACACGCTCCAGCTCACGGGCACCAAGTACGGCTGCGGGCAGGCCCTCTGCGGTGCCTGCACGGTGCATGTGGATGGCACCCCGGTGCGCGCCTGCTCGGTTCCCGTCTCCTCGGTCGTCGGGCGACGGATCGCGACCATCGAGGCGGCGGACCGCGGCCGCATCGGCCGCGCCGTCCAGGACGCCTGGCGGCGCCTGGACGTGGTCCAGTGCGGCTACTGCCAGTCGGGCCAGATCATGAGCGCCATCGCCCTGCTCGCCCGCATCCGCAAGCCCACGGACGCGGACATCGACGGCGCCATGGCGGGCAACCTGTGCCGCTGCGCCACCTACCAGCGGATCCGGGCGGCGATCCACGAAGCGGCCAGGGCCCTGGGCTAGGAGGCGCGCATGACGAACGCCAACCGCAACGACATCCGCAACCTGAGCCGCCGCCGTTTCCTGCAGGGCGGTGCCGGCCTGACCCTGGGCTTCTGCCTGCCGGCCGCCGCTGCGGCGCCGGCCGCGGGACCCGGCAAGGCCGGCGAGGGGCTCGCAGTGCCGGGCGCCTTCACCCCGAATGCCTTCGTGCGCATCGGCACCGACGACACGGTGACCGTGATCTCGAAGCACCTGGAGATGGGCCAGGGGACCTACACCGGCCTCGCCACGCTGCTGGCCGAGGAACTCGACGCCGACTGGAAGACGGTCGCCGTGGAAGGCGCGCCGGCGGACGCCGCGCGCTACAACAACCTGTTCTGGGGCCCCGCCCAGGGCACCGGCGGCAGCACGGCCATGGCCAATTCCTGGGAGCAGATGCGCAAGGCGGGCGCCGCCGCCCGGGCCATGCTGGTGGCCGCGGCGGCGCGCCGCTGGGGCGTCCCGGCGGCGGAGATCACCGTCCGCGCCGGCTGGGTGTCGCACCCGGCCTCGAAGCGCAACGCGCGTTTCGGACAGCTCGCCGCCGACGCCGCGAAGGAGGCCGTCCCCGCCGAGGTGACGTTGAAGGATCCACGGGAATTCCGCCTGATCGGCCGGCGGGCGCCCCGCCGCGACAGCGCCGCCAAGACCGACGGGACGGCCATGTTCACCCTCGACGTGCGGCTGCCCGGCATGCTGGTGGCCGTGGTGGCCCACCCGCCGCGCTTCGGCGCCAAGCCGAAGTCCTTCGACGCGGGCCGTGCCCGGTCGGTCAAGGGCGTGGTGGATGTGGTGCAGATTCCCCAGGGCGTCGCGGTGCTGGCCCGGGACACCTGGAGCGCGAAGAAGGGCCGGGATGCCCTCTCGGTCACCTGGGACGAGCAGGGCGCCTTCCGTCGCGGCAGCGAGGAGATCCTCGCCGGCTACCGGGAACTGGCGAAGAAGCCTGGCCTGGTGGCCGGACAGGCCGGCGATGCCGACGGCGCCTTCGCGAAGGCGGCGAAGCTCGTCTCCGCCACCTACGACTTCCCCTATCTCGCCCATGCGGCGATGGAGCCCATGAACTGCGTCGTGCGGCTCGCCCCGGAGGGCCTGGAGGTCTGGAACGGCGAGCAGATGCACACGGGCGACCAGCACGCGCTGGCGGGCCTGTTCGGCCTCAAGCCGGAGCAGGTGACCATCCATACCATGTATGCCGGCGGCAGCTTCGGACGGCGCGCCAGCAAGGACGCCGACTACGTGCTGGAGGCCGCCCAGATCGTCAAGGCCATCGGCGGCAAGGCGCCGGTGAAGATGGTCTGGCTGCGCGAGGACGACATGCGGGGTGGCTATTACCGGCCGCTGTTCCACCACGCGCTGGAGGCAGCCCTGGACGCGGAGGGAAAGCTGGTCGGCTGGCGGCATCGGCTGGTGGGCCAGTCCATCCTGGCGGGTTCGCCCTTCGAGTCCGCGATGGTGAAGGACGGCATCGACGTGGTGTCCGTGGAAGGGGCGGCCAACCTGCCGTATTCCATCCCCAACCTGCGGGTGGAACTGCACACGCCGAAGGACGTGGGCGTCCCCGTGCTCTGGTGGCGCTCGGTGGGCTCATCCCACACCGCCTATTCCACCGAGACCTTCCTGGACGAGGTGGCGGCGGCCATGGGCCGCGACCCGGTGGCCTTGCGGCTCGAACTCCTTTCCGGGCATCCGCGCCATGCCGCCGTGCTGCGCGTGGCGGCCGAAAAGGCAGACTGGGGAAGACCCCTGGCGACGGCCAAGGCGGGAGACCGGCGGGGCCGCGGCGTCGCGGTGCATGAGTCCTTCAATTCCTTCGTGGCGGAAGTGGCCGAGGTGACGGTGGGCCGCGACGGCGGCATCCGCGTGGACCGGGTGGTCTGCGCCGTGGATTGCGGCACGGCCATCAACCCGGACAACATCCGCTCCCAGGTGGAGGGCGCCGTCGGCTTCGCCCTCTCGGCGGCCCTCCACCAGGCCATCACGCTGACCGAAGGGCGGGTGGACCAGGGCAACTTCGACGGTTTCCCGCTGCTGCGCATGGGGGAAATGCCGAAGGTGGAGGTGCATATCCTGCCCTCGGAGGCGCCGCCCACCGGCATCGGCGAACCGGCGGTGCCGCCCCTGGCGCCGGCGGTGGCCAACGCCATCTCGGCGGCGACGGGCAAGCGGCTGCGCCGGATGCCCTTCGACCTGTCCTCGCTGAAGGCCTGACGGACGGTCCGCGACGGCGCGCGTCCCGCCCCCGGCCGGCGGCTCAGCCCGCCGGCGGCGCGCCGAGCCTCTCCCGAAGGTCGGCGAGGGCCGCCTCGAGGACGGCGACCCGGGCCTCGAGGCGGGCCAGCCGGTCCCCGCCGGCCGGCGGAACGGCCGTGGCCTCCCCATTCGGGGCCTGCGCCTCCACCGGGACCGGCTCGCTCCCGAACAGGTGGGCGTAGCGGCACTCCCGCTTGCCCGGTTCCCGCGCCAGGCGCACGACGAAGGGCCCGTCCTCCCGCGCGGCCAGCCCCTCCAGCGCGCCCTCGACCTGCGCCGCGTCGGCGAAGGAGGCCATGCGGCTCGCCCGGCTGCGCAACTCGCCGGGGGTCTGGGGCCCGCGCAGGAACAGTTCGCAGACGATGGCCAGTTCCTGGGCGGAGAACTTCAGGGTACCGTACTCGGTGTTGCAGAAGCGGTGCCGGTATTTGGGCACCCGGCTGCCGTAGCCGCCCTGCTCCGCCACGTGGAACTTGCGGATCAGTCCGTCGATCACCGCCTGGACTTCGGTTTCCCCCAGGTCCAGCACCGGGTCCCGGTTGCTCTTCTGATTGCAGGCGTTGGTCAGGGCGTTGAGGGAGAGCGGATACGCCTCGGGCGTGGTGATCTCCTTCTCGATCAGGCAGCCGAGGACGCGGGTCTCGAGGGCGGTGAGTTCGATGTTCATGGCGGCGGGCTCGACGGGCGCCGGCGGGCGCGGTGCCGCGCACTATACGCCCCGGCAGCGGCCCGCCCGGCATGGATTTCCCGCCGCGATTCCGCGATGATGACGGACCGCGAAACACGGAGAGGCCGATGACCGGACGCTGCCCCTGGTGCGGGGACGACCCGCTGTACGTGCGCTACCACGACGAGGAATGGGGCGTCCCCGTCCATGACGACGGGAAGCTATTCGAGTTCCTGGTGCTGGAGGGCGCCCAGGCCGGGCTTTCCTGGATCACGGTGCTGCGCAAGCGGGAGAACTACCGGCGCGCCTTCCACGGCTTCGATGCCGGACGGATCGCCCGCTACGGCGAGAAGGACATCGCCCGCCTGCTGGCCGATCCCGGCATCGTGCGCAACCGGCTGAAGGTCGCCGGCACCGTCGCCAATGCCAAGGCCTTCCTCGCCGTCCAGGAGGAGTTCGGAAGCTTCGCGGACTGGCTCTGGGGCTTCGTGGACGGCCGGCCGGTGGTCAACCACTGGCGGCGCCTGGACCAGGTGCCGGCCACCAGCCCGGCCTCCGACGCCATGAGCCGGGAGCTGAAGAAGCGCGGCTTCAAGTTCGTCGGCTCGACGATCTGCTACGCCCACATGCAGGCCACCGGCATGGTGAACGACCACCTGGTCTCCTGCTTCCGGCACGCAGAGGTCGCCTGAGCGGCGCCAGGTCGATCGCTGCGGGCGTGGCAACCGGCGGGGCCCGGCCGCCGGTCGGGGCGGGTCAGGCGGCCCGCGCCGCCACCCGGCGCGCCTCACCGCCGACGGCGAGGGCCGTGACCACGGCCAGGGCCTGCAAGGCGGCTATGCCGTAGAGGACGCCGGAGAACTGCCCGTGGTCCATCAGGCGGCCGAAGATCACCGGGGCCAGGGCGAGGCCCACGTCGAAACCCGAATAGACGAAGCCGTAGATCCTCCCGAAGGCCGTGTGCCCGGCCCGCAGCACCGCCGCCCGCCGCACCATCAGGTCCCGCGACGGTCCGGCCACGCCGACCCCGAACCCCATCAGGGCCATCAGCGGGGCGACCCCCCAGGCCGGCGGCAGTCCGGAGGCGAGCAGCAGCGCGACCAGGAAGGCGCCGGCCAGGGCGCCGGCGATGCGCCGGTCGTGATGCTCCGAGCGGGTCGCCAGGAAGCCGCCGGTGAGGATGCCGCCCGCACTGCCCAGCAGGTAGGCGGTCAGGCAGGCGGTCGCCTCGATCACGCTGAGGGCATAGGCATGGCTGAACAGTGAGGGGGCGAAGTTCTGCAAGGCGCCGAAGGCTACCGTGGTCAGAAAGAAGAAACCGAAGCACATCCAGACCAGCGTGGAGCCCAGGAAGTGGAAGGAGCCGCCGGCCCCCGGTTTCGCCGCTTCCGGCGCGGAAGGCGGGTCGTGCAGCAAGCCGCGGCCGAGGACCATTGCGGCCAGGGCCGCGAAACCGGCCAGCGATGCCGCCAGCGCCGCCCACCGCCACCCGGCCAGGCCGCCGACGGCGGCCATCAGGGCGGCCCCGGCCGCCCAGCCCAGATTGCCGGCAATGCCGTGCATGGAGAACGCGTGGCCCAGCCGGGGCTGGGACACCTTGCGGTTGAGCAGCGTGAAATCGGCCGGGTGGAAGATGCTGTTGCCGAGGCCGGCCAGGGCGGCGGCAGCCACCAGTCCCGGGTAGGCGGGCGCGGCCGCGAGGACCAGGCCCGAGGCGGCCAGCAGGGCGATGCCGGCGCAGAGCACCCGCCAGGCACCGAGCCGGTCCACGAAGAACCCGGCGGTGGCCTGACCCACCCCGGAGAGGACGAAGAAGACGGACATCAGGAATCCGGCCTGGGTGTAGTTCAGCCCGAAATCCGCCATCAGCCAGGGAAACAGGGGCGGCAGCATCAGGTGGAAGAAATGGGAGGTGCCGTGCCCGAAAGCCACCAGCCCGATGACCCGGGCGTCCCGCCCAAGGGGTGTCGCATCCATCGAAACGCCGAGTTTCTCGAGAAAACGACACCTTATCGGAAAAGCGAAGCTGACGCTCCCTTGACTTGGGTCAACACGCTCCTTGATAAGAGTATTAGAAATTGCGAATACACGGATAGGCTTTCTTGGAGGACACCAAAATGTTGAAAATCGCAGCGGGTTTCGTGGCCGGCATCGCGGTCACGGGGGCGGCCGCCTGGACCATGGCGGGAGGCCTGATGTTCAACGAACGGGTCAGCCCCTTCGGGGTCGAGGAAACGGTGGCCCGCATCCAGCACAACATCCAGGCGACAGGCAACGGCTGGACCCTTTCCGGTCTGCGCAATCCGGCCCGGGCGGTGCAGACGGACGGCGGCAACACGCTGCCGGTGCTGATGGTCGAGGCCTGCAGCACGACGTATTCCAAACCCATTCTGAACGACGACAGCGTCCGTTACCTGTCCATCCTGATGCCCTGCAAGATCTCCGTCTACAAGAAGAACGACGGCAAGGTCTACATCGGCACCATGAACGCGGGCCTCATGGGCAAGATGTTCGGCCCCCTGGTCGGCGACGTCATGGGCAAGGTGGCCGAGGACCAGCAGAAGTTCCTGGTCATGGACCCGACCAAGCCGGCCCCTCCGTTGATCGTGCCCAAGGCGGGCGGTGAAGGCGCCGGCGGCGGCGGTGGCGGCGGCGGCGGCTGCTGAAGCGGACCCAACACTCGGGAGTTCATCATGAGAGAGAAACACACGAGGGGGGCCCTCCTGGGCCTTCTGGCGGGCGCGCTCGCCCTGACGGTGCACCTGTCCTGGTCGGCCAACGACCCCGCGCCGGCTCCGGCCGCGGCGCCGGCCAAGGCCGCGGAGGGCGGCAAGGCCGCCCCCCAGCCGGGCTCGGTGCAATTGCGCGCGGCGCGGACCACCGCCGACCACAGCAAGTTCAAGGAACTGCAGCAGGACTTCAAGTCCGGCCCTGAGGTCACGAAGGCCTGCCTTTCCTGCCACACGGAGGCGGCCAAGCAGGTGCACAAGACCAAGCACTGGACCTGGGAATTCCTGAATCCCGACAATGGCCAGAAGCTGGGCAAGAAACACGTCATCAACAACTTCTGCACGGCGGTGCCGTCCAACTACGCCTTCTGCACGGCCTGCCACGTCGGCTACGGCTGGAAGGACGCCAACTACGACTTCAAGTCGGAGACGAACGTGGATTGCCTCGTGTGCCACGACACGACCGGCGACTACAAGAAGCTGCCGGGCCTGGCGGGCCATCCCGCCTACAAGCAGATGGAGTTCCCGCCCAAGTCCGGGCGTCAGGTGCCGGCGGTGGACCTGCAGGAAGTCGCCCAGAAGGTCGGCGCCACGAGCCGGGCCACCTGCGGTGCCTGCCACTTCCTGGGCGGCGGCGGCGACGCCGTCAAGCACGGGGACCTGGACACGTCGCTGAAGAACCCGAAGCGCTACCTGGACGTGCATATGGACGCCAACGGGCTGAACTTCAGTTGCGGCACCTGCCACGCCACCAAGGGCCACAACATTCCGGGCAGCCGCTACACGCCCACCGGCAAGGACGACGGCGGGACCCACATGCGCGGCAAGGTGGACGAGAGCAACCCGGCCACCTGCCAGTCCTGCCACGGCGGCAAGCCGCACAAGGGCAAGCAAAACGGCATGATCACCGACAAGCTGAACGAGCACACCGAGAAGATCGCCTGCCAGACCTGCCACATCCCCCAGTACGCCCGCGGCAACAAGCCCACCAAGATGAGCTGGGACTGGTCCACCGCCGGCAAGCTGAAGGACGGCAAGCCCTTCACGGTCAAGGACAGCGCCGGCCACGAGTCCTACGCGACGATCAAGGGCAACTTCACCTACGAGTCCGACGTGGTGCCCGACTACATGTGGCTCAACGGCAAGGTGAAGTACACGCTTCTGGGCGACCCGGTCAATCCGAACGGGGTCACGGAGATCAACCACTACTACGGTTCCGCCGAGGATGGAAAGTCGCGGATCTGGCCGGTGAAGATCTTCCGCGGCAAGCAGCCCTACGACCTGGAGACCAAGTCCCTGCTGGTGCCCCACACGGCCGCCGAATACGGGGTCAAGGACGACGCCGCCTTCTGGCAGAACTTCAAGTGGGATGCCGCCCTGAAGGCCGGGGCGGAAGCGGCCGGACAACCCTTCGGCGGCAAGTTCGACTTCGTGAAGACCGAGATGACCTGGCCCATCACCCACATGGTGGCGCCGAAGGAAGATGCGCTCACCTGCACCCAGTGCCACAGCCGCAGCGGCCGGCTGCAGAAGGTGGAAGGCATCTACATGCCCGGCCGCGACGGCAAGCCTTGGCTCGACTGGATCGGCTGGCTGGCGGCCCTCGGCACCCTCGCCGGCGTGATCTTCCACGGCGGCCTGCGCATCTACCTGGCGAACAGAAAGGCAGGGTAAGGAAATGTCCGGCAATTCGACCAAAATCTACGTCTTCAAGGTCTTCGAGCGGATCTGGCACTGGTCCCAGGCAGCGCTGATCATCTTCCTGCTGCTGACCGGCTTCGAGATCCATGGCGCCTACGCCAACTTCGGCTTCAAGACGGCGGTGATCTACCACACCACGGCCGCCTGGACCCTGGTCGGCCTCTGGGTGTTCGCCATCTTCTGGCACCTCACGACGGGCGAGTGGAGGCAGTACATCCCGACCCTGCAGAAGGTGGATGCCATGATAAAGTACTACCTGACCGGCATCTTCACCAACGCGCCGCATCCGTTCCGGGCGACGCGGCTGCGCAAGCACAATCCGCTGCAGCGCCTCGCCTACCTGGCCGTCATGCTGGCCATCGGCCCCCTGATCTGGTTCACCGGCTGGTTCTACCTGTTCTACGGATCCTGGGCCGACTGGGGCATGGACAAGTACCTGTCCCTCGAGTGGGTGGCCTTCTTCCACACGGTGGCGGCCTTCATGATGCTGGTCTTCCTGATCGCCCACCTCTACCTGACGACGGCGGGCCACACGCCGACCTCCCACATCAAGGCCATGATCACCGGCTGGGAGGAAGTGGACGCGGAGGAACCGGCGGCGCCGGCCAAGTAGATCCTCCAAGACCCGCCCCCCGGGGCGGGAATGGATTGGCCGCCCCACTGCCGGGCGGCCTTTTTTCGACCGGACGGAAAAGCCCCCTCGCGGGGGCCTTTCGCGGCTGTCCGGCGGCTTACTTGGCGGCGGGCTTCGGATCGGCCGGCTTGGCCTCCGCCGGCTTGGCGTCGGCGGGCTTCGCAGCGGCCTTGCTCGCCTCGGGCGTCCCGGTCCCGGCGGGCTTGGCCTCCGGCTTCGCATCGGGCGTCCCGGCACCCTTGGCCTCCTGCTTGGCGGCCCTGGCCTTCTTGCCGTCCTTGTGTTCGTGGCCGGCGTCCTTGCGGTGTTTGTGGCCGGCCGGCTTCGCTTCGGGCTTGGCCTCGGGCTTCGCTTCCGGCGCCTTCGCCTCGCCCTTCGCCTCACCCTTGGCGGGCGACTTCGCCTCGGCGGCGGGCTTCGTCTCGGCGGTCGGCTTGGCCTCCGGAGCGGCGGCGAAGGCGGAGACGGCGAACAGGCCGGCGATCAGGGAGGACAGAATCTTCGACATTGCGTTTTCCTTTTCTCGGTTGGCGGCGCACATGCGCCTGCGTCCAATAACGGGGGCCCGGCAGCCCGGCTGACGCCGGGTTGTAAGGCTTTGTAATGGGCC
>JAEUNJ010000174.1 GCA_016791145.1 Rhodocyclaceae bacterium
CGAGTGCTGGAAGGCCGGCGCCGACCCGATCGAATGGGCCAAGGAGCACCGGGAATTCGCCCGCGCCTTCGAATCCTTCCCCCAGGACGCGGACAAGCTGTTCCCGGGTTGGCGGGAAAAGATCGGTGCCGGGCACCGGTAAGGTTCCCACCCCCCAGCCCCCGCCCTTCGGCGGGGGAGCGTCACGGATCGCTGCGCTCACGTGTCACGGGGAGCATTGATCGAATGCAAGTGCGGTTTGCGGCTCTGCCGCGTGACGCTTCGCCTTGGGGCGGCCCGGCGGCGAAGCTGCACTGGGGTACCGCTGCCTGGCGCCCGTGGGAATGCCTCCGGGTTTTCGTGGGAGCGGCGTCCTCGCCGCGATGCAGGCTCGACCGCCGCGATCGCGCCGGGGACGGCGCTCCCACGGGGCCGTGCCGTCCGGTTTTCGTGTCCGCGGCGTCCTCCGCGCGATTGCCTTCCGAACCGCATGAATGGCGGCGCGCGTTGATGTCCCGGGCCCGCGGTCCGGCCGGTCGGGCGACCCGGCCTCGACTCGCGCCCCGGGGGATGCGGCTCCCGACGCCACGCTCGCCACGCTCGACTGCCGTCCCCTGACTCGTTACTCTCCCCTCTTCACCTGCGACTCACGACTCCGACCATGCCCACCGACGCCTACCGCATTTCCAGGGAACCCTTCTACGCGCCCCAGGGCAACGAAGTGGCGCTGTTCGAGGCGGCCTACGCGGCGCGGCTGCCGGTCATGCTGAAGGGGCCCACGGGCTGCGGCAAGTCGCGCTTCGTCGAGTACATGGCCTGGAAGCTGGGACGGCCCCTGGTCAGCGTGGCCTGCAACGAGGACATGACCGCCAGCGACCTGGTGGGTCGCTACCTGCTGGAGGCCGCCGGCACGCGCTGGCTGGACGGGCCCCTGACCACGGCGGCGCGCATCGGCGCCATCTGCTACCTGGACGAGGTGGTGGAGGCCCGCCAGGACACGACGGTGATCATCCATCCGCTCACCGACCACCGGCGCGTGCTGCCGCTGGAGAAGAAGGGCGAGGTGGTGGAAGCCCACGCGGACTTCCAGCTGGTGATCTCCTACAACCCGGGCTACCAATCCCTGATGAAGGACCTGAAGCAGTCGACGAAGCAGCGCTTCGCGGCCTTCGACTTCGACTACCCGGAGGCGGGCCTGGAGGCGGACATCGTGGCCCGGGAGACCGGCGTGGCGCCGGAAACGGCGGCGCGCCTCGTCCAGGTGGGCCACGCCGCCCGCAAACTGAAGGGCCACGGCCTGGACGAAGGCATCTCCACGCGCCTGCTGGTCTATGCCGCGCTGCTGATCGTCCGCGGCGTCGTGCCCCGGGATGCCTGCCGCATGGCCCTGGTGCGCCCCATCACCGACGACGCGGACGTCCGCGACACCCTGGACCACGCGATCGACGCCACCTTCCCGTAGGGGCGCCGATGACCCTGCCCCGCTCCCCGGCGCCGGCGGCGCCGGAGTTCCGGCACCCGCAGACCCAGGCGTACTGGAAGGCGCTGGACTGCCGCTTCCAGCAGGTGGCCGACGTCTTCGAGGAATGCCTCTACGAGGCGCTGGCCAGCCTTTCCCGGCCCGGCATCGAGGCCTACGTGGAGGCGGCCCGCACCCTGGGCAAGCTGGGTCGCGGCGCCGACCCGGTGCTCGCCTTCCTGGAAGCCTGGCCGGATGCCGCCGAAGCGGTGGGCGAGGCCAGCCTGCCGGCGCTGATGGATCTGGTGAGGTCGATCCAGAAGTCGCCGAACGGGCCCGCCCTGGTGCCCTTGCTGCAGACCCTGGCGCCGGTGGCCCGGCGCCTGCGGGGAGCGGAACCCATGGCCCGCTACCTGGCCGTCGCCGGCGACCTGATGGCGCGGACCACCGGCTCCATCCACGGCTTCCACCAGACGCAGCCGAGCCCGGGTCTGCCCGAGTTCTTCCGGCGGGCGCCGGAACTGCTGGCCCAGTTGAGCGTCGGCGGCCTGGCCGCCTGGACGGACTACGGAATCCGCAACCACGGCCGCCACCCGGACCGGCAGCGGGAGTACTTCTCCCTGGCCTCCGCCGACAGCCGCGCGGTGCTGCAGCGGGAGCGGCACGGCACCCTGTTCGCCGACGTGGAGCGCCGCCTGGACCTCTCCCTGCGGGCCCTGTGGGACGAGGAAATCCCCCTGGCACCCTACCCGGCCGCACCGCCGGCCGGCGACGGGCTGGCCGCCGTGACGCCCTACCTGGATGCCCAGGGCATGCGGCTTCCCGACGTCCAGGACGACCGGAACGGGGTGCGCGGCGTGGACCGCTACCGCCTGCTGGTGGCCCACATGGCCGGCCACCGGCGCTGGAGCGCGCCGCTGGTGGCCGACAATTACAGCCCCTTCCAGCGGCTGGCCATCGAATGCTTCGAGGACTGCCGCATCGACACGCTGCTGGCCCGCCGTTACCCGGGCCTGGCAAAGCCCCTGCGGGCCTTGCACCCGGTGCCCCGGGAGGGCGCCTGCGACCCGGCGACGGAGTCCTGCCTGCGCCATCGCCTGGCCATGCTTTCCCGCGCCATGCTGGACCCGGACCACGCCTACGCCGACCCGCTGCTCCAGGAATTCACCGGCCGCTTCCGGGAGGCGATGGCCGGCGGCGACTCCTCGACCCGGGCCATGGCCGACATCGCCCTGGCCTACGTGACGCGCAGCCGCCGCCAGAGCGACCAGTTGGCCCGGGTGTTCTTCACCGACACGGTGGTGGACTACCGGGACGACAACCGCCACCTGTGGACCTTCATCGAGACCGGCGACGAAGAGGAGAGCTTCGACCAGCCGCCGCCGCGGGACGAGGAGGAGGCGGACCGCCTGCCGCCCCGCCACTATCCCGAATGGGACTACCGGACCCAGGGCTACCGGCCGGACTGGGTCAGCGTCTACGAGTCCCTGCACCCCTCCGGGCGGGCTTCGGAGGTGGACGCGCTGCTGGCCAAGCACGCGGTCCTGGCGCGCCGGCTCAAGCGGCTGCTGGACCTGCTGAAACCCCAGGAGCGGCGGCGGGTGCGCTTCCAGGAGGACGGGGCCGAGCTGGACCTGGACGTGGCGCTGCGCTCGTGGATCGATTTCCGCGGCGGCACGACGCCCGACCCGCGCATCAACATGAGCCACGAGACGGCCGGCCGGGACCTGGCGGTGCTGCTGCTGCTGGACCTGTCGGAATCCCTGAACGACCCGGTGCCGGGAACCGGGCAGACGGTGCTGGAACTGTCCCGGGAGGCGGTGTCGCTGCTCGCCTGGGCCATCGGCGAGCTGGGCGACCGGCTGGCCATCGCGGGCTTCCGCTCCAACACCCGGCACGACGTGCGCTACCAGCACCTGAAGGGCTACTCGGAGCCCTGGGGCGACCCGGTGAAGGCGCGCCTGGCCGCCACGGGCGCCGCCTATTCCACGCGCATGGGGGCGGCGCTGCGCCACGGCGCCCACTACCTGGCCGCCCAGCGGGCCGACCGGCGGCTGCTGCTGGTGCTCACGGACGGCCGGCCCTCGGACGTGGATGCCGAGGACGACCGGCTGCTGGTGGAAGACACCCGGCGCGCCGTGCTGGAGCTGGAAGGCAAGGGCATCCGCACCCATTGCATCAGCCTGGACGGCCGCGCCGAGGAGTATGTCCACGACATCTTCGGGGGCAAGCACAGCGTGGTGGACCGGGTGGAGCGCCTGCCCGAGCGGCTGCCCATGCTGTTCCTCTCGCTGACCCGGTGAGGGTGGCCCGCCCCTTCCCCTCGCGGGGAGGAGCCTGCATGATCGCTGCGCTCACCTGTGACGGGGAGCGTCGTTCGGGCGTCGGAGCGGGTTGCGGCTCCGCCGCATGCCGCTTTGCCTTGGGACTGCCCGGCGGCAAAGCGGTGCCGGGGAGGGTGGCCTCCCACTCCCTAGCCCCCCGCCGCGGGGCGGGGACCGGCTGCGCCGATCCCTTCGGGGAAGTGGTAGCCCCCCACCCCCTAGCCCCCGCCCCGGGGCGGGGGAACTCGACGGATCGCCTCTCTCACCTGTCTCGGGGAGCGTCGTTCGGGCGTGGGAGCGGGTTGCGGCTGCGCCGCGTGCCGCTCTGCCTTGGGGCGGCCCGGCGCCGAGGCTGCCGTCGGATGCGCACACGGCGCTTTGTGAGAGTGCCCGGCGCTATCGCGACCGTTCTGTGTCCGCATGCGTTGGAGCCAAACCGCCAGGACACCGGGCACGCCATGGGGCACCAGGCAAGAACGATGACATGCTTCGTGCTGCGCGAGCGCCGCGGTGGCCGTAGAGCATCGCGAAGCCCTCTGCTTTTCTGTGCCTCCCGCCGCGCCTTTGCGCCTCTGCGGTAAGGATTTGCCTTTGCATTCGGTGTTCGTGGTCCGGACCGGCCAGGAAGCCCACCTTATCGAGATAATAAGAAAAAGTGACTGGCGCTTATGGTTCGCGACGGCTAAATTCCCCTTGTCGGATCGCGGAAACGGGTCCGCACTTCTCCACTCCCTCTGGCAGCTGTATCGCCGGATTCGCCCCCGCCCCTGCGGCGGGGGTTTTTTCGCCCGGGGGCGGGGAAACCGAAGCCGAACAGCCACCGGAGGAACGCAGGACATGATCGAAGGCCGCACCACCCTGACCCAGTTCATCATCGAGGAACAGCGCCACGTGGCCGGTGCCAGCGGCGACTTCACCGGCCTGCTGAACGACATCGCCACGGCCTGCAAGGCCATCGCCGCCTCCGTGTCCAAGGGCGCCCTGGTGGGCGTGCTGGGCAGCGCCGGCGCGGAGAACGTGCAGGGCGAGGTGCAGAAAAAGCTGGATGTCATCTCGAACGACGTGATGACCCGTTCCAACGAATGGGCGGGCCACCTGGCCGGCATGGCCTCGGAGGAGATGGACGACATCTACCCGATCCCCTCCCGCTTTCCGCGCGGCAAGTACCTGCTGGTCTTCGACCCGCTCGACGGATCCTCCAACATCGACGTGAACATCACCGTCGGCACCATCTTCTCCATCCTGCGCAGCCCGCGGCCCGGCGAGGAGGCCGCCCTGGAGGACTTCCTGCAGCCCGGCGCGCAACAGGTCTGTGCCGGCTTCGCCCTCTACGGCCCCTCCACCCTGCTGGTGCTGACCACGGGCCACGGGGTCAACGGTTTCACCCTGGACCGGGACGTGGGCGAGTTCATCCTGACCCATCCGAACATGCGCATCGCCGAGGACACCCAGGAGTTCGCCATCAACGCCTCCAACGAGCGCTTCTGGGAGTGGCCGGTCAAGCGCTACGTGGACGAGTGCCTGGCCGGGAAGACCGGCCCCCGGGGCAAGGACTTCAACATGCGCTGGATCGCTTCCCTGGTGGCCGAGACCTACCGCATCCTGACCCGGGGCGGCGTGTTCATGTACCCGAAGGACACCAAGGATCCGGGCAAGCCCGGCCGCCTGCGCCTGCTCTACGAGGCGAACCCGGTGGCCTTCATCATCGAGCAGGCGGGCGGCCGCTGCACGACGGGCCTGCAGCGCATGCTGGACGTGAAGCCGGACGGGCTGCACCAGCGCGTGCCGCTGATCTTCGGCTCCCGCAACGAGGTGGAGCGCATCGAGCGCTACCACCACGAACTGAAGGCCGCGGCCTGATTCGGCCGGCCAAATCAGGGAACGCTGAAATAACAGATGCCCTGCTGCACCGATAAGAAAAAGTGAATGGTCCTTATGGATCGCCGGGGGGTAAATTCCCCTGATTGACGCAGGCCGCCGGGACGGCCCGGATCATCGCCAGGAGAACGGAACATGCATGAAGGCCGGACCACCCTGACCCAGTTCATCATCGAGGAACAGCGCCGGATCAAGGGCGCCACGGGCGACTTTTCGGCGCTGCTGAACGACGTGGCCACGGCCTGCAAGTCGATCAGCCACGCCATCTCCCGGGGCTGCCTGGGCGCCGAGGCGGAGGATCCGCAGATCCACCTGGAGCGCACCGCCCACGACGTGATGGTGAAGGCCAACGTCTGGACCGGCCACCTGGCGGCCATGGCCTCCGAGTCGGAGCAGGGCATCACGGAAATCCCGGCCCGCTATCCGCGCGGCAAGTACCTGCTGGTCTTCGATCCCCTGAACGGCTCGGGGAACCTGGACATCAACTTCATGACCGGGACGATCTTCTCGGTCCTGCGCGCCCCGAAGGGGAAGAAGGAGATCAGGCCGGAGGATTTCCTGCAGCCGGGCAACCAGATGGCGGCGGCGGGCTTCGTCCTCTATGGCGCCTCCACCCGCCTCGTCCTCACCACCGGCAACGGGGTGCACGGCTTCATGCTGGACAGCCACGTGGGCGAGTTCGTCCTCACCCATCGCAATTTGAAGGTGCCCGACGATGCCAACACCTTCGCCATCAACGCGTCCAACGAGCGCTTCTGGGAACCGCCGGTGCGCCGCTACGTGCAGGAGTGCATGGCCGGCAAGACGGGGCCCCGGGGCCGCGACTTCGGCATGCGCTGGGTCGCCTCCCTGATCGCCGAAGCCTACCGGGTGCTGGTGCGCGGCGGCGTCTTCCTCTATCCGGTGGACGAGAAGACCAAGGACCGCGGCGGCCGCCTCGGACTCCTCTACGAGGCCAACCCCATCGCCTTCATCATGGAGCAGGCCGGCGGCGGGGCCATCACCGGCCGCAACCGGGTCCTCGACGTGACGCCTTCCGAACTGCACCAGCGCGCCCCCTTCATCTTCGGCTCGAAGAGCGAGGTGGACCGGATCCACCAGTACCACAAGGACTACGTGGAGGGCCGCGACCACAACAGCTACGACCTGCCGCTCTTCGGCAACCGCTCCCTCTTCAGAAACGATTAGGAGACCACCATGTCGGTCAAGCATCCCGTCATCGCCATCACCGGTTCCTCGGGCGCCGGCACGTCCACGGTGACCAAGACCTTCCAGCACATCTTCCGGCGGGAGGGCATCAACGCCGCCGTCGTCGAGGGCGATTCCTTCCACCGCCACGACCGCAAGGCCATGAAGGCGGCGATGGCCGAGGCCCAGAAGACCGGCAACAACCATTTCTCCCATTTCGGCCTGGACGCCAACCTGATCGACGAGCTGGAGAACCTGTTCCGGACCTACGGCGAGACGGGTACCGGGCGCCGCCGCTACTACCTGCACAACGACGAGGAGGCCGCGCCATACAAGCAGGAGTCCGGCACCTTCACGCCCTGGCAGGAACTGCCGGCGGGCACCGACATGCTGTTCTACGAGGGCCTGCACGGGGCCGTGGTGACCCAGCAGTACAACGTGGCGAAGCACGCCGACCTGCGCATCGGCGTGGTGCCCATCATCAACCTGGAATGGACCCAGAAGCTGCACCGGGACAAGCGGGCCCGCGGCTACTCCACCGAGGCGGTGGTGGACACCATCCTGCGCCGCATGCCGGACTACGTGAACTACATCTGCCCGCAGTTCTCCGAGACCCACGTGAACTTCCAGCGGGTGCCGACGGTGGATACGTCGAACCCCTTCATCTCCCGGGACATCCCGACCCCCGACGAGAGCTTCGTGGTGATCCGCTTCGCCAACCCCAAGGGCATCGACTTCCCCTACCTGCTGTCGATGATCCACGACTCCTTCATGTCCCGGCCCAACATCATCGTGATCCCCGGCGGCAAGATGGAACTGGCGATGCAGCTTATCTTCACGCCGATGATCCTGCGCCTGATGGAGAACCGCCGCCGCGCGATGGCCATCTGAGCCCAGGCCGCGCCGCGCCCCGATTTCACATTTCCGTCCGGATTGGCCGATAATTCCGGCCTTTTCGGGCCATGGACCCCGAGGAAACACCCATGACCGCCACCTTCAGCGACTTCGAACCCCCCGTGTTCTCCAACCTGACCAGCGCGATCCGCGCCCTCGCCATGGACGCCGTCCAGAAGGCGAATTCCGGCCACCCCGGCGCCCCCATGGGCATGGCGGAGATCGCCGAGGTCCTCTGGAACCACCACATGAAGCACAACCCGGGGAACCCGAAGTGGGCCGACCGGGACCGCTTCGTGCTCTCCAACGGCCACGGCTCGATGCTGATCTACGCCCTGCTGCACCTGACGGGCTACGACGTGAGCATCGACGACCTGAAGCAGTTCCGCCAGCTCCATTCGAAGACCCCGGGCCACCCGGAATACGGCTATACGCCGGGCGTCGAGACCACCACGGGCCCCCTGGGCCAGGGCATCACCAACGCCGTGGGCATGGCCCTGGCCGAGAAGCTGCTTTCCGCCGAGTTCAACCGGCCCGGCCACGACATCGTGGACCACCATACCTATGTGTTCCTCGGCGACGGCTGCCTGATGGAGGGCATCTCCCACGAGGCATGCTCCCTGGCCGGCACCTGGGGCCTCGGCAAGCTGATCTGCTTCTACGACGACAACGGCATCTCCATCGACGGCCACGTGGAGGGCTGGTTCACCGACGATACGCCGAAGCGCTTCGAGGCCTACGGCTGGCAGGTGATCCCCAACGTGAACGGCCACGATCCGGAGGCCATCCACGCCGCGATCGCCCAGGCCAAGGCCGACAAGGCCCGGCCGACGATGATCTGCTGCAAGACCGTGATCGGCATGGGTTCGCCCAACAAGGCCGGCACCCACGACGTGCATGGCGCGCCGCTGGGCGATGCGGAGATCGCCGCCGCCCGGCCCCACATCGGCTGGAACTTCGGTCCCTTCGAGATCCCGCAGGAAATCTACGAGGCCTGGGACGGCCGCAAGAAGGGCGCCACGGCCGAGGCCGACTGGACCCGGAAGTTCGAGCACTACGCCAAGGATTTCCCGCAGCTGGCCGCCGAATTCACCCGCCGCATGTCCGGGGCGCTGCCGGCCGACTGGCCCTCCCACGTGGATGCGGTCGTGGCCCGCATGAACGACAAGGCAGAGACCATCGCCACCCGCAAGGCTTCCCAGAACTGCATCGAGGCCTACGCGCCCAAGCTGCCCGAACTGCTGGGCGGATCCGCCGACCTGGCGGGCTCCAACCTGACCCTCTGGTCCGGTTCGAAATCCATTTCCCGTGATGCCGGCGGCAACTACGTCCATTACGGCGTGCGGGAATTCGGCATGGTCGCAATCGCCAACGGCGCCGCGCTGCACGGGGGCCTGATCCCATACACCGCCACCTTCCTGATGTTCTCCGAGTACGCCCGGAACGCGCTGCGCATGGCCGCGCTGATGAAGGTGCGGCAGATCTGCGTCTTCACCCACGACTCCATCGGACTGGGCGAGGACGGCCCGACCCACCAGCCCGTCGAGCAGACGGCGACCCTGCGCATGATGCCCAACATGGACGTCTGGCGGCCCTGCGACACCATCGAGACGGCGGTGGCCTGGGCCATGGCCCTGGAGCGCCACAGCGGCCCGAGTTCGCTCTGTCTGTCGCGCCAGAACCTGCCCTTCGTCAAGCGCACCCCCGAGCAGGTGGCCGGCATCCGCAAGGGCGGTTATGTGCTCTCCGACTGCGCCGGGGCGCCCAAGGCCGTGCTGATCGCCACCGGGTCGGAAATCGACCTGGCCCTGAAGGCCCAGGCGAAGCTGGCCGAGGAGAACATCCCGGTCCGCGTGGTCTCCATGCCTTCCACGAACGTCTTCGACCGGCAGGATGCCGAGTACCGGAATTCCGTACTGCCGCGCGGGGTTGTTCGCGTGGCGGTGGAGGCCGGCGTCACCGACGGCTGGCGGAAATACGTGGGCATCGAAGGGGCCGTCGTGGGCCTCGACCGTTTCGGCGAATCGGCTCCGGCAGGCGTATTATTCAAGGAGTTCGGCTTCACCGCAGAAAACGTCGTCGCGACAATCAAAAGCGTCCTCTAAGCGCTAAGGAATCAAGGGCTCGCCGCCGGCATTCCGGCGGCGAGGGGATTTTTTCTTTTCGGAGGTTTCCCACATGACCATCAAAGTCGGCATCAACGGCTTCGGCCGCATCGGACGCATGACCTTCCGGGCCATCGCCAAGGAAGCGGAGTTCTCGGACATCGAAGTGGTCGGCATCAACGACCTGCTGGAGCCCGATTACCTGGCCTACATGCTGAAGTACGACTCCGTCCATGGCAACTTCAAGGGCGACATCAAGGTCGAGGGCAGCAATCTCATCGTGAACGGCAAGAAGATCCGCCTGACCGCCGTCAAGGATCCCGCGGAACTCAAGTGGGGCGAGGTCGGCGCCGACCTGGTCATCGAATCCACCGGCCTGTTCCTCACCAAGGAAAGCTGCGAGAAGCACATTGCCGCGGGCGCCAAGAAGGTCGTCCAGTCGGCCCCGTCCAAGGACGACACGCCCATGTTCGTCTATGGCGTGAACCACGCCAAGTACGCCGGCGAGAAGATCGTCTCCGCCGCCTCCTGCACCACCAACTGCCTGGCCCCGGTGGCCAAGGTGCTGCACGACAACTGGGGCATCAAGCGCGGTCTGATGACCACGGTGCACGCCGCCACCGCCACCCAGAAGACGGTGGACGGCCCGTCCAACAAGGACTGGCGCGGCGGCCGCGGCATCCTGGAGAACATCATTCCCTCCTCCACCGGCGCCGCCAAGGCCGTCGGCGTGGTCATCCCCGAGCTGAACAAGAAGCTCACCGGCATGGCCTTCCGGGTGCCGACCTCCGACGTTTCCGCGGTCGACCTGACCGTCGAACTGGTCAAGGACGCCGCCTACGCCGACATCTGCAAGGCGATGAAGGAGGCCTCCGAGGGCGCGCTGAAGGGCGTGCTGGGCTACACGGACGAAAAGGTGGTGGCCACCGACTTCCGCGGCTGCCCGACGCCTTCCGTCTTCGACGCCGAGGCCGGCATCGCCCTCGATCCGACCTTCGTCAAGGTCGTGTCCTGGTACGACAACGAGTACGGCTACACCTGCAACATGCTGCGCTTCGTCAAGCACGTCGCCAAGTAAGCCCCCCCTTCCGGCCCGGCCGCCCGGCCCCATCGGGGGCCCGGGCGGCCGTGTCCGTTCCCCCCGCATTAGGAGTCGAACATGCAATTCAAGCGACTTTCCGATTTCGACCTGAAGGGCAAGCGGGTGTTCATCCGCTCCGACCTGAACGTCCCGGTCAAGGACGGCAAGGTGACATCGGATGCCCGCATCACCGCTTCCATGCCCACCATCGAGCACTGCCTGAAGGCCGGCGCCCGTGTGATGGTCAC
>JAEUNJ010000076.1 GCA_016791145.1 Rhodocyclaceae bacterium
GCGGTGGTCGCCAGGGCGGCCGCGATGGCCAGGAACAGCTTGCTCGATTTCATGTCACGTCTCCTCGTGAGCCCCGCGCGGGGCGTCTGGTTGCCGCGCCGGAACGCGGACCGGATTTTTTGATTGAAATGGCCGCGCCCGGACTGGATCCCGTTGGCGCGGCCGCGGTGCAGGGCGGAATTCTGCCGGTCCGCCCATGCCCCTCTTTCAGTGGAAGGTATCGTAGCCGAATTTCGCGATCAGCACCGCCGATACGAGCAGGAAAACGCCACGCACGAAGCCGCTGCCGCGGCTGATGGCGAGCCGGCTTCCGACGGTGGCGCCGGCGACGTTGAAGACCGCCATCGTCAGGGCGAGCCCCCACAGCACGTGGCCCGTGGGCGCGAAGTACAGCAGGGCTGCCGCGTTCGTGGCGACGTTCACCACCTTGGCCACGGCCGAGGCGCGCAGGAAGTCCAGGGCGAAGAAGCGCACGAAGACGAAGATCAGGAAGCTTCCCGCCCCGGGCCCGAAGAAGCCATCGTAGAACCCCAGCACGGCGCCCGCCGCCGCGGCCGGGAGCGCGACGCCCGGGCGCGGCGGCGCGGCGGCGGGGCCCATGCCCATGTCCTTGCGCAGCGCCGTGTAGGCGGTGACGGCGACCAGCAGGACGAGGATCAGGGGCCGCAGCACCTCCCTCGGCAGCCAGGCCACTGCGGCGGCACCCAGCCAGGACGACACGAAGGCCGCGCCTGCCGCCGGCGCCGCCAGGCGCCAGGGAACGGCGATCCTGCGCGCATAGCGCAAGGCGGCGTTGGCGGTGCCGAAGATGCTGGCCCCCTTGTTGGTCCCGAACAGGGTCGCCGGGGACTCCGCGGGGAAGGCGGAAAGCAGGGCGGGCACCTGCACCATGCCGCCGCCGCCGGCGACGGCATCGACGAAACCCGCGAACAGCGCCGTCGCGGCCAGCAATAGCCAGGTACCGTCCAAGGCGGGCCGCGCGGGACGCCTAGACGGACGATGCGGCCGCCGGATCCGTCCGCATCAGCCGGCCAGCGCGTAGGTGGTCGTCGCGTGGGCGGCCGGCTCGTCGGCCCCTTCCGCCCGCAGGTCGATCTCCCCGAACACGAGGCTCCGTCCGAGCTTGAGGATCCGCGCGGTGACCAGCGCGTCACGCCCGGCGAGCGGCCGGAAGAAGCTGATGGTCTGCCCGACGGTGGCCATGGGTCTGAATTCCCCCAGGGCCGACGAGATCGCGATCACCATCGCGGTGTCCGCCGCCGCCATCAGGGCCTGCCCGCACACGGTGGCCCCCACCCGCTCCAGCGCGGGGCCATGGGGCAGGCGCAGCGTGGCCTCCCGGGGCCCGACGGCGCAGACGCGCAGCCCCAGGGCCTGCACCCAGGGGGCGAAGTTCTCGGCGAGGATGGCCTGGGCCTTGTCGTTCGTCATGTCCATGGATCGGCAAAGTGGGAGAATGCGCGGATGCGAATGGTAACGGGTTTGTGTCCGTCCGTCCCCCGGGGCATGGGGGCATGAGGGCGCCGCGGGACGTCGAGGGGAGTCGCGCGGCATGACTCCCTGCCCGCTCTCCGACCTCGTCACCCGGGAGGCCGAGTGCCTCCCCCCGGAGGCATCCCTGGGGAGCGCGGCGCGGCGCATGGCCGAAGCGGGGATCTCCTGCGTGGTGGTGGTCAGGGATGGCCGGGCCGTGGGCATCCTGACCGAAGGCGACGTGCTGCAGGCCATGCGGGCCCACCGCAGGCCGGATATTCCCGTGGCCCACGTGATGTCGGGCAAGGTGGTCGTCGCCAGGCCGGACATGGAGTTCCGGGATGCTTACCACCTGGCCGCCCGCCACCGGGTCAAGCACCTGGTGGTGGCGCGGGCGGACGGGACCCTGGCCGGCGTGGTGACGGAGACGGATTTCCGGCGCCATCTCGGTGTCGATTACTTCCGGAACCTGCAGAAGGTGGGCACCCTGATGGACCGGCGCTGTCCGCGCCTGCCACCCGACGCCCCCCTGGAATCGGCCCTGCGCGCCATGGAGACCGGTGCCGGAGCCTGTGTCGTCGTGGATGCCGGCGGCAGGCCCCTCGGGATCCTCACCGAGCGGGACGTGGTGCGCCTGTTCGCCGAATACGCCGGCGGCGACCTGCCGGAGCGGCTCGCCGCGGTGATGAGCGCGCCGGTGGTCTGCATCCGCCTGGAGGGCGCGGTGCTCGATGCGGCCCTGCGCATGCAGGAAGGGGCCATCCGCCACCTGGTCGTGGTGGATGAGCAGGGGGCGACGGCGGGCATCATCTCCCAGCACCACATGATCACGCCGCTGGCCCTGGAATTCCTCGAGGAGGCCATGCGCACGGAGGTGCGCCTGGAGGAGGAGCGGGACGCGGCCGAGGAGCGCCTGCGGCTGATCTATGAATCCATGGAGGACGGCCTCTGGGACATGGACCTGGTCACCGGCCAGGTCTATTGGAATCCCCGCCTCTACGGAATGCTGGGCTACCGGCCCGACGAGTTCCCGGTGGACATCGACGTCTGGCGCGGCATGATCCACCCGGAGGATGCGGAGGCCACCCTCGCCCGCTTCCGGGCGAGCCTCGCCACCGGCGCGCCGGCCTACCGGGCCGAGTACCGCCTCCGCCGCAAGGACGGCTCCTGGTTGTGGGTGGAGGCCCGGGGGAAGGTCCTCGCCCGCGATGCCGGAGGGCGGGCGACGCGGCGGGGCGGGGTCACGGTGGACATCAGCCGCCGCCGCCGCGCCCAGGAAACCCTGCTGCTTATGCAGCGGGGGGTGGAACAGGCCCCCGTGTCGGTGGTGGTGACCGATCCCAAGGGGGACATCATCTACGTGAACCCCTACTTCTGCCAGGTCACCGGCTATGGCCGGGACGAGGTGCTGGGAAGGAACCCAAGGATACTCAAGTCCGGAGAAACCCCACCCGCATCCCACGAAACCCTGTGGCGGACGATCACCGCCGGCCAGACCTGGACCGGCCTGCTGCACAACCGGCGCAAGGACGGCAGCCTGTTCTGGGAGAAGGCCGTCATTTCGCCGCTGCGCGACAGCCTGGGCCACATCACGGCCTTCGTCGGGGTCAAGGAGAACATCACCGAGCAGAAGAGGCTCGAGGACGAGTTGCGCACCCGCGAGCACTACCTGCGGGCGCTGGTGGACAACTTCCCGTACCTGGTCTGGTTGAAGGACACCGAGGGACGATTCCTGATCGTCAACCGGGCCCTGGCCGACGCGACGGGAATCCCCGCCCCGGACGAGATCGTCGGCCGCACGGACCTGGACTTGTTTCCGCCGCATCTGGCCGAGGGCTACCGCGCGGACGACCGGAGGGTCATGGCGGGCGGGGTGCCCGCGACCCTGGAGGAAACCGTCGTGGTCGGCGGCCGCCCGGTCCTGCACCAGACCTACAAGTCACCGCTGGTGGATGGCGGAAGGCTGCTCGGCACGGTGGGCTTCGCGCGGGACATTTCCGAGGAAAAGCGCCTGCAGGAGGCCATCCGGGAAAACCGGCGACTGCTCGCCAACGTCCTGGCGGCCGCGACGGAAGTGGCGGTCATCGCCACCGACACGCAGGGACGGATCACGCTGTTCAACAGCGGCGCCGAACGGCTCCTCGGCTTCCCGGCCGAATCCGTGGTGGGCGCCGCCACCCCGGACCTGTTCCACGATCCGATGGAGGTGCGCAGGCAATATGAATCGGTCCGGGGGCCGGTGGGCCGCCAGCCGCCGGCATCCGAGTGGATCCCTGCGATGGTGCAGGCGGGAGAGGGCCGGCAAATCGAATGGACCTACGTCAGGCAGGGCGGCGAACGGATACCGGTGTTGTTGACGGTGACCCGCATGCGCGACGGCGGGGGCGCCGGCGAGGGCTACCTGGGCGTCGCCATCGACATCCGCGAACGCAAGCGCCTGGAACAGCGGGAACGCCTGCGCGCCCGGGCCCTCGAGCAGGTGGCGGGCGGCCACCGGCTGCCCGTGACCCTGGCCGGCATCGTCGAGGAGGTGCAAGGGGTTTCCCCGGACTGGATACCGGCCGTGCTCGTCCTCGACCCCGGCGGAAGACAGGTCACGGCCTGCATCGCGCCCGGGCTGCGGGAGGACCTCCGCGCCACCTTCGAGGGCATGGAGGTCGTCGATGGGCGGGGTTCCTGCGCCACCGCCATGGTCCGTGCCGAGCGGGTGGTGGTGGAGGACGTGTCGGACGATTCCTTGTGGCGCGAGTTCCGGGACTGGGCCGGCAGGGCAGGCATCGCGTCCTGCTGGTCGCAGCCCATCGTCGGCGCCGACGGCCGGGTGCTCGGGAGCTTCGCCGCCTATCACCGGACCCGGGCCACGCCCGGCCCCAGCGACATCCGGGTCCTGGAGGAGGCGGCCCGCCTGGCCGGCCTCGCCATCGAGAAGGACCGCAGCGCCGAGGGCCTGCGCCTGGCCGCCAGCGTGTTCGAGCACGCCCAGGAAGGGATCGTCATCACCGACGCGGACGGGGTCATCGTCGACGTGAATCGCAGCTTCACACAGATCACCGGCTACGCCCGGGACGAGGTCCTGGGCCGCAACCCCAGCCTGCTCAAGTCCGGTCACCAGGATCCCGACTTCTACGCCGGCATGTGGGCCGCGCTCGTCCGCGACGGCCATTGGCGCGGCGAGATCTGGAACCGCCGCAAGGACGGCCAGGTTTTCGCGGAGTTCCTCACCATCTCCGCCGTCCGCTCGGCGGCGGATGCCCCCGCGAGCCATTACGTCGGCATCTTCTCCGACATCACGCTGATCAAGGAGCACCAGCAGCGCCTGGAGCGGATGGCCCATTACGACGCCCTGACGCAGTTGCCGAACCGGACCCTGCTGGCCGACCGGCTGCAGCTCGCCCTGGCCCATGCGGCGCGCACCGGCCGGCAGCTGGCGGTATGCTATTTGGATCTAGACGGATTCAAGCCGGTCAATGACGGCTTCGGCCACGAGGCCGGGGACCGGCTGCTGATCGAGGTGGCGGACCGGCTCAAGGCCTGCCTGCGCGGCAGCGACACCGTCGCCCGGCTGGGCGGCGACGAATTCGTGATCCTGCTCGGCGAACTGGAGGGCTTCGGCGAGTGCGCCCGGGCCCTGGACCGCATCCTGCACCACGTGGCCGAGCCCTACCGGATCCACGGCAAGCCGGTCCTCATCTCGGCCAGCGTCGGGGTCACCCTGTTCCCCGAGGACGGCGGCGACGCGGACACGCTGCTGCGCCACGCGGACCAGGCCATGTACCTGGCCAAGCAGGGCGGCCGGAACCGCTACCACCTCTTCGA
This sequence comes from Rhodocyclaceae bacterium, assembly GCA_016791145.1. GTDB lineage: Bacteria > Pseudomonadota > Gammaproteobacteria > Burkholderiales > Rhodocyclaceae > JAEUNJ01. The sequence goes on from JAEUNJ010000076.1 coordinate 5,290, forward strand.
TCCAGAGCACGACCGGCGTGCCCGGGCCCACCGGGAGGCGGTGGGGCGGATCGCCGAGGCCCTCGCGGCACGGGAATTCCGGCTGCATTACCAGCCCAAGGTCGACATGCGCCAGGGCCGCGTGTTCGGCGTCGAGGCCCTGATCCGCTGGCAGCATCCGGAACGGGGGATCGTGGCGCCCGCCGAGTTCCTGCCGGTGGTCGAGGATACCGACCTGGGGGCGGCCATCGGCGACTGGGTCCTCGGCGAGGCGCTGGACCAGATGGACCGGTGGCGCGCCGAAGGCATCGACCTGGCGGTCAGCGTGAACATCTCCGGCCACCACCTGCAGCAGCCGGCGTTCGTGGATCGCCTGCAGGCGGCCCTGGCGGGACGGCCGGCCGTCCCGCCGCAGCGCCTGGAACTGGAGGTGCTGGAGACGGCGGCCCTGGAGGACATCGGCCATGTCTCGTCGGTGATCCGGCAGTGCAGCGAACTCGGCGTCGGCTTCGCCCTCGACGACTTCGGGACCGGCTACTCCTCCCTCACCTATTTCCGCCGGCTGCCGGCCCGGGTGCTCAAGATAGACCAGTCCTTCGTGCGCGACATGCTGGACGATCCGGACGACCTCTCCATCGTCGAAGGCGTCATCGGCCTGACCCGCGCCTTCCAGCGCCAGGTGATCGCCGAGGGAGTGGAGACGCCGGCCCACGGGGCCCTGCTGCTCCACCTGGGCTGTGACCTGGGCCAGGGGTACGGCATCGCCCGCCCCATGCCGCCCGAGCGCATCCCGGCCTGGGTGGCCGGGTTCGCGCCCGATCCCCTGTGGGCCACCGCCGTGGGATTCCAATGGACCCGCGAAGACCTGCCCCTGTTGTCCATGGAGGTGGAACACCGGCGGTGGGTGGAGCAGTTGCTCGCCCACGTGCGGCACGGCGAGGACCGCCCCCCCGCCCTGGGCGAGCATGAATGCCGGTTCGGCCGCTGGTGGGATGGCCCCGGGAATGCCCGCTATGGCGCGCTTCCCGGCTTCGAGACCCTCGCCCCCCTGCACCGGGAGGTACATGCGCTGGGCGTCGAGATGCTCGCCCTGCGGTCCGCCGGACGGGACCAGGAACTCGGCAACAGGGCCGAAGCCCTGGCCGGGGCCCGCGACCGGCTGATCGAGCAGGTGCGGGAACTCATGGCCGTCGTGCTCCTGTCGGACCCGCGCCGCTGATGGCCGCATCCCGGTCGGCCATGCCTAGTCCATTCGGACTATTGCCCCAATGGGTCCATGGGCGGAGACTTCTCCAAAATCGGCCGTACGCCGCAGGTCATCGGGCGGGGCCGGAAGAGGCTTCTAGTCTAGGGAGATCACCATGAAACGCCAAAATCCAAGCCTGCGCCTTGCGTGCGCGCTGGTCACCCTCGTCCCGGCGGCCGCCGTCGCCGCGCCCGTCAACCTCGCCACGTGGACGGCCGAGTCCTATCCGGCGGTCAGCGGCTTCGGCGCCGGCGTCTGGAATGTCGCCCCGGGCGGCGCCTCGGTCTTCCAATCCGTCAATGGGCAACCGACCCTCTTCGTCGGTGACTTCAACGCTTTCGGCAGCGACGTGCGGGGCAAGATCAAGTCCGCGGGCGGCGACGACGACTACGTGGGTTTCGCCATCGGTTACCGCAACGGCGACACCGGCAACGCCACCGCCAATTACCTGCTGATCGACTGGAAGCAGGGCACCCAGGCCTATGATTTCGGGACCCCCGCCAGCACGCCGGGTTCCACCGCCTACCGGGGGCTCGCCGTGTCGCGGGTGACCGGCATCCCCACCGCGGATGACTTCTGGGGTCATGTGGACTTCAGCGCCGCCCAGGGCGGCGGCACCGGCGGCGTGACGGAAATGGCCCGTGGCACCACCCTCGGAGACGCGGGCTGGGTCGACAACCGGGAGTATGAATTCCGCTTCATCTTCCAGCCCAACAACCTGAAGGTCTATGTGGACGGAAGCCTGGAACTGGACGTCTCCGGCAGCTTCGCCGACGGCCGCCTGGCCTTCTACAACTTCTCCCAGGCGGCGGTGACCTACAGCGCCTTCACCCTGGATCGGATCCCGGTGGTGCCGGAACCCGAGACCTATGCCCTGATGCTGGCCGGCCTGGGCGCCCTCGGCGCCGTGGCCCGGCGCCGCCGGTCCGCCTGAAGGACAGGCAGTGCGTCGCGGAGGCGCCTGCCGGCGCCTCCGCGGCTACTTTCCGATGCAGAACCGGGAAAAGATCATCCCCAGCAGGTCGTCGCTCGTGAACTCGCCGGTGATCGCCGCGAGCGCCTCCTGGGCCAGGCGCAGTTCCTCGGCGCAGAACTCGATGCGCTGAAGTTCCGTCGCGGCGGCGTCCAGGCGTTCGGCCGCCGAGGCCAGGGCGGCCAGGTGCCGTTCCCGAGCCAGCACCGTGTCCTCGCCATGGCCCTGCCAGCCCGCCACGCGCAGCAGTTCGTCGTGCAGGAGGGCCATGCCCTCGCCGGTCCTGGCCGACAGCCTCAGGTGCAGCCGTCCGCCCGCCTCGAAGCGCCCGGGGCCCTTCCCGGCCAGGTCCGCCTTGTTCTCCACCACCAGCCGCGTCACCCCGGGCGGCAGGCGCACATCCAGCGCGTGGTCCGCCGGCGTCACGCCGGTCCGCGCATCGACGATCTGCAGCACCACGTCGGCGGCCGCGATCTCCTTCCAGGTGCGCTCGATGCCCAGGCGTTCCACCGGGTCCGCCGTTTCGCGCAGCCCCGCCGTGTCGATCACGTGCAGCGGGATGCCCTCGACCTGGATCGTTTCCCGCAGCGCGTCCCGGGTGGTGCCGGCGATCTCGGTGACGATGGCCCGGTCCTCGCCGGTGAGCCGGTTGAGCAGCGACGACTTGCCCACGTTGGGCAGGCCGGCCAGCACCACCGTCATCCCGGTGCGCAGCAGGCTGCCCTGGCGGGCGCGGCCGCGCAGTTCCGCCAGATCGCGGCGCAGTTCCTCGAGGCGATCCGCCGCATCGGTGTCGCGCAGGGGATCCACTTCCTCGTCCGGGAAGTCCAGCGTCGCCTCCACCAGCATGCGCAATTCGGCCAGCCGGTCGCTCAGCCCATGGACCTGCCGCGAGAAGACCCCGGACAGGGAGCGCAGGGCGGAGCGCGCGGCAGCCGCGGTGGAGGCCTCGATCAGGTCGGCCACGGCCTCCGCCTGGGCGAGGTCGAGCTTGTCGTTCAGGAAGGCGCGGCGCGTGAACTCCCCGGGTTCGGCGAGCCGCGCCCCCAGTTCCAGGCAACGGCGCAGCAGCATTTGCATGACCACCGGCCCGCCATGGCCCTGGAGTTCCAGCACGTCCTCGCCGGTGAAGGAATGGGGTGCCGGGAAATGGAGCAGGAGGCCCTCGTCCAGGGCCTCGCCGCCGGCATCGATGAAACGGACCAGTGCCGCGCGGCGCGCTTCCGGCCGCCGCCCGCAGAGCCGTTCGGCGAAATCCCCCAGCCGCGCGCCGGAGACGCGGACCACCCCGATGCCGCCCCGGCCCGGGGCGGTGGCGATGGCCGCGATGGTGTCCGCGGCGGCGGGACCCGATGCTTCCGCCACGGCAGCGGGGCCGGGCGCTACTTCTTCTGGCCCGACTCGATGAGTCGGGTGATCTGCCATTGCTGGGCGATGGAAAGCAGGTTGTTCACCGTCCAGTAGAGCACCAGGCCGGCCGGGAAGAACAGGAACATGCCGGTGAAGACGACGGGCATCGCCCACATGATCTTGGCCTGGATCGGGTCCGGCGGCGTCGGATTCAGCTTGGTCTGGATCAGCATCGTGGCGCCCATGAGCAGCGGCATCACGTAGTAGGGATCCTGCACGGACAGGTCGCCGATCCAGCCCAGCCACGGGGCGCCCCGCATCTCCACCGTGCCCAGCAGCACCCAGTACAGGGCGATGAAGACCGGGATCTGCACCAGAATGGGCAGGCAGCCGCCGAGCGGATTGACCTTCTCCCGCTTGTAGAGCTCCATCATCTCCTGGTTGAGGCGCTGCCGGTCGTCGGCGAAGGTCTCCTTCAGCTTCATCAGCTTGGGTGTCAGCACCCGCATCTTGGCCATGGACTTGTAGCTGGCCGCCGACAGGGGGAAGAAGGCGAGCTTCACCAGCACGGTCAACCCGATGATCGACCAGCCCCAGTTGCCCACCACCTTGTGGATGGCCTGGAGGATCCAGAACAGGGGCGCGGCGATCACGGTCAGCCAGCCATAGTCCACCACCAGGTCCAGGCCCGGAGCCACCTGGGCCAGCTTGTCCTGTTCCTGGGGGCCCGCATAGAGGGGCACGTAGACGCTGCCCTTCTGTCCGGGCTCGATGGCCGGCACCTGGAGCCGCACCGCCGCCCCGAAGACGCCGCTGCCCAGGTCGTTGAGCAGGTTCTCCCGCTCCACCTTGCCCCGCGGCAGCCAGGCCGCGACGAAGTAATGCTGGACGATGGCCACCCAGCCGTTGTCGGCCTTGGACGCGTATTTGGCCTTGCCCTTCGAGATCTCCTCGAACTCCACCTTCTGGAACTTCTCGGCTTCCGTGAAGACCGCCGGGCCGGTGAAGGTGGCGACGCCGAAGCCGCCCGGCTGCTCGGCCGGCTTGCCGTCGCGCACCAGGCGGAAGTAGGCGTAGGGCGAGACCGGCGCCGTCCCCTGGTTCTCGATCTCGTGGGCCACGTCGATCACGTAGCTGCCCCGGTGGAAGGTATAGACCTTCGCCACCTTCAGGCCGTTGGCCGCGGGAGCCTCCAGGCGCAGTTCGAGCTTGTCCTCGCCGGCCTTCAGCTCCCGGTTCCCCGGCGCCAGCGCATAGGGCGTCCGGTGGTTGGGATTGCCGTCCCCCGTGAGTCCGGACTGGGCCTGGTAGAAATGGGGCATCGCCGCGTCGAAGAGCACGAAGTTCTTCGTCTTGTCGCCGGAGGCCTTGTGGCGCAGGAGTTCCAGGCGGACCAGATCGCCGCCCTGGGCCGAGATGTCCGCCTTGTAGAGGTCGGTCGTCACCGAGACGGTCGGCGCGCCGGCGGCCGGTGGCGCGGCCCCGGGCACGGCGCCCGGCACGCCGACGCTCGCCCCGGGGGACGCGGGCGGGGCCAAGGTCGCGGCCGGCGCCGCGGGAACGGCGGCGGCGCCCTTGGCGGCGGCGGCCGGCGCACCGGCGGCCGGTGCCGGCTGGCCCTGCTTCTGCCACGCCTCCCAGAGCATGAGGAGGGAAAAGCTGAAGACCAGGAGCAGGATCAGGCGTCGGTTGTCCATGGGGATCGGGATCAGGGTTGGGTCGGATCAGGGAACGGGATCATAGCCGCCCGGGTGCCAGGGGTGGCAGCGGCCGATGCGGCGCAGCGCGAGGCCGAGGCCCTTCCAGGCCCCGTGGCGCTGCAAGGCCTCGATGGCGTATTCCGAGCAGGTCGGGTGGAAGCGGCAACTGCGCCCGAGCATCGGACTGATTGCATACTGGTACACACGGATGAGGGCCACGAGCAACCAGCGCATGGGCGGGCGTCACCGGGGCAGGCGGGCCAGCAGCCCGTCGATCTCGGCGCGCAGGCGCCGCCTGTCCTCCCGCCCGGCCGGGCCGGCCACCGGCCGGCGCAGCCGCAACACCAGGTCCGCCGACGCAAGACCGGCAGCGGCGGCCCGGAAGGATTCCCGGGCCAGGCGTTTCAACAGGTTGCGCATGACGGCGCGGCGGGCGAATTTCTTGGCGATGACCAGGCCCAGTCGCGGACCGGAACCGCCGTTGGGCTTGAAGAGGAGATCGAAGCTTTCGCCGCGCAGGCTCCGGCGGGCGGAGAAGACGACGGAGAATTCGGTGGCCTGAAGCAGGCGCAGCCGCCGGCCGAAGGGCCGGGGGCCGGCTGCCGCCTCGTTCATGCGGGCATCCGTCCCTCGGCCGTACCGGACCGCCGGGATTTCAGACGCCGAGGCGGTGGCGGCCCTTGGCGCGGCGGGCGCGGATGACGGCCTTGCCGCCGCGGGTGCGCATGCGCACGAGGAAGCCGTGGGTACGCTTGCGGCGCACGACCGAGGGCTGAAAAGTGCGTTTCATGGTGGGAGACCTCTCGCAAGGGAAACGCGCGATTACATCCTGTCGCGCTGGTCTTGTCAAGGCCGGAAAATTCTCCGGCCTGTGGATAACTCCCGTCAAAATCGTTAGAATGCCCCCTTGCCCTGCCCGCCAGACGGCCCGGGGAATGGATCATAACTATAAGAAAACAAAGATAAAAGAGGACATGAACGAATTCTGGTCGGCCTGCCTGAGCCGGTTCGCCAAGGAACTGCCCCAGCAGCAGTTCAACACCTGGATCAAGGGCCTCCATTTCGAGGATGCGGGCGCCGAGGGAAGCCAGCGGCGCCTGCGCCTGCTCGCGCCGAACCGCTTCGTCCTGCAGTGGGTCCGCGAGCGCTATCTCGGCCAGATCGAGACCCTCGGCCAGGACTACTTCCACATGCCGGTCAGCGTAAGCCTGGGCGTGCTTGAGGCACCGCGACCCGACGTGGCCGAAGAGGAAGCCGCGCCGGACGACGACCCACCGCCGGCCGTCGCTGATCTCCTATACGACAAGGCCCGCCGCCCCCGGAACGGTGCCGGCGTGATCGCCGTTCCGCAGCGCCCGGTAGACCCCGAATACGAGAAGACGCGCCTCAACCCGGCCTTCACCTTCGACACCCTGGTCACCGGTCGCGCCAACGACCTGGCCCGGGCCGCCGCCCAGCAGGTGGCGCTGAACCCCGGCACCTCCTACAACCCGCTTTTCATCTACGGTGGCGTCGGCCTGGGCAAGACCCACCTGATCCACGCCATCGGCAATGCCATCCACGAGGCAAGCCCCAACGCGGTGGTGCGCTACATCCACGCCGAGGACTACTACTCCGACGTGGTCCGCGCCTTCCAGCAGAAGTCCTTCGACGCCTTCAAGCGCTACTACCGGACCCTGGACCTGCTGCTGGTGGACGACATCCAGTTCTTCAACGGCAAGAACCGGACCCAGGAGGAATTCTTCTACGCCTTCAACGCGCTGGTGGAGGCGAAGAAGCAGATCATCATCACCTGCGACACCTACCCAAAGGACATCCAGGGCCTGGAGGAGCGCCTCATCTCCCGCTTCGACTGGGGCCTCACCGTCGCCATCGAGCCGCCGGAACTGGAGATGCGGGTCGCCATCCTGAAGAAGAAGGCCGAGTCCAGCCGCATCCCGCTGTCCGACGACGTGGCCTTCCTGATCGCCAAGCACCTGCGCTCCAATGTCCGCGAACTGGAAGGTGCCCTGAACCGCGTCCTCGCCTACGCCCGCTTCCATGGCCGCGACATCACCCTGGAGGTGGCCAAGGAAGCCCTGAAGGACGTGATCGGCGCCACCAACCGGCAGATCACCCTGGAGGGGATCCAGAAGACCGTCGCCGACTTCTACAAGATCAAGCCGGCGGACATGTATTCCAAGAAGCGTTCCCGCGCCATCGCCCGTCCCCGCCAGGTGGCCATGTGGCTGGCCCGGGAACTGACCCCCCACAGCTTCCCCGAGATCGGCGAGGCCTTCGGCGGCCGGGACCATACGACGGTCCTCCACGCCTGCCGCACCGTGGCGGACCTGCGCACCAAGGACAACCAGTTCAACAAGGAACTGCACGTCCTCGAGCAGACCATCAAGGGATAGGAGGCGCCGGCCCTGTGGACATCATCCGCAAAACCCTCGGGACGAACCGTGGATCGATTGTGGACAACCCGCCCCTTTTCCCCCGGCGCCGGAACCGTCCCCACTCGCCCACAGGCGAAAGCGCGTCTTTTCCAGAGGCTTATCCAGGCTCCACTGCCTTGACCTCCAAGGTATTTTTCGGGTTTTCCACAGTCAGGCGCCGCCCTCATCAATCATTGGAGATTTAATAAGATGCTCCTATTCAAAGGCCCCCGTGATCAGATCCTGGCCCCTTTGCAGTCGGTCTGCGGCATCGTCGAGAAAAGGCACACCCTGCCCATCCTCTCCAATGTCCTGATGGAAATGGACGGCGGCCGGCTTACCCTGCTGGCCACTGACATCGAGATCCAGATCCGCACCGGCACGGCCTCGGCCGGCCCCGAGAAGGCGGCCCTGACCGTCGGCGCCCGCAAGCTCCAGGACATCCTGCGCTCCCTGCCCGACACCGCCGAGGTGAGCCTGAACCTCGACGAGAAGCGCCTGCAGGTCAAGGCCGGCAAGAGCCGCTTCAACCTGCAGACCCTGCCCGCCGAGGACTTTCCCCGCATGGCGGCCGCCGACGGCCAGACCGCGAAGATCTCCCTGACCCAAAGGCAGTTCAAGCGCCTGCTGGCCCTCGTCCAGTACGCCATGGCCCAGCAGGACATCCGCTACTACCTGAACGGCCTGCTGCTGGTGGTCAATGGTTCCGAGATGCGCGTCGTCGCCACCGACGGACACCGCCTGGCCTATGCCAGCGAGGAGATCGGCGGCAACCACCAGCGCCTCGAGGTCATCCTGCCCCGGAAGACGGTCCTCGAGCTCTCCCGCCAGCTCGCCGACAACGACGATCCCCTGGAGATCACCCTGGCCCCCACCCAGGCCCGCTTCCACTTCGGCGACATCGAGTTCGTCACCAAGCTGATCGACGGCAAGTTCCCCGACTATGAGCGCGTCATCCCGCAGAGCCACGGCAAGGTCATCCAGCTCGGGCGCGACGCCCTGCTGCATTCCCTGCTCCGCGCCGCCATCCTGACCAACGAGAAGTTCCGCGGCGTGCGCCTGGTCCTCGGCCCCGGCAGCCTGAAGATCATCTCCAACAACGCCGAGCAGGAGGAGGCCCAGGAGGAACTGGAGATCGACTACGACGGCGAGGCCATCGACGTGGGCTTCAACGTCACCTACCTGCTCGACGTGCTGAACAACGTGAGCGCCGAAAGCATGGAGTGCCGGCTTGCCGACGCCAACTCCAGCGCCCTGTTCGTGCTGCCCGGCAACGAGCGCTTCAAATACGTCGTCATGCCCATGCGCATCTGACGGGCCGGCCCATCGCATCGCGGAGGGCGGGTCTTCCCGCCCTTCGTCGCTTTTCCAGAATCCGCAACGCAGACATCGGAAGCGCCATGACCCAGGAAAAAGACCCCGCCAACGGCGGTTACGACGAGGACTCCATCCAGCAGCTCGAGGGACTGGAGGCCGTCCGCAAGCGGCCCGGCATGTACATCGGCGACACCTCCGACGGCACCGGCCTGCACCACATGGTCTTCGAGGTCGTGGACAACGCCATCGACGAGGCCCTGGCCGGCTACTGTGACGACATTGTCATCACCATCCACCCGGACAACTCGATCTCCGTCACCGACAACGGCCGCGGCATCCCCACCGGCGTCAAGTTCGACGACAAGCACGAGCCCAAGCGCTCCGCCGCAGAGATCGTCATGTGCGTGCTCCATGCCGGCGGCAAGTTCAACCAGAACTCCTACAAGGTCTCCGGCGGCCTGCACGGGGTCGGCGTTTCCTGTGTCAATGCGCTTTCCAAGTGGCTGCGCCTGACCATCCGCCGCGACGGGAAGAAGCACTACATGGAGTTCCAGCGGGGCCACGCCGTGGACCGCCTCGTCGAGGTGCAGGAAGGCGTCGAGGTGAGCCCGCTCAGGGTGGTCGGCGAGACCAAAGGTACCGGCACCGAAGTGCATTTCCTCGCCGACGAGGAGATCTTCGGCCACATCGAGTTCCACTACGACATCCTGGCCAAGCGCCTGCGCGAGCTCTCCTTCCTGAACAACGGCGTGAAGATCAAGCTGGTGGACCAGCGCACCGGCAAGGAGGAGGACTTCGCCTTCTCCGGCGGCGTCAAGGGCTTCGTCGAGTACATCAACCGCGCCAAGACCGTGCTCCATCCCAACGTCTTCTATTCCGCCGGCGAGACGAAGACCGAGCAGGGCACCACCATCGGCGTCGAGGTGGCCATGCAGTGGAACGACTCCTATGCGGAACAGGTCCTCTGCTTCACCAACAACATCCCCCAGGCCGACGGCGGAACCCACCTCACCGGCCTGCGTACCGCGATGACCCGGGTCATCAACAAGTACATCGAGGAGAACGAGATCGCCAAGAAGGCGAAGGTGGACATCGCCGGCGACGACATGCGCGAGGGCCTGGCCTGCGTGCTCTCCGTCAAGATGCCCGACCCCAAGTTCGCCTCCCAGACCAAGATGAAGCTGGTCTCCTCCGAGGCCCTGCCCGCCGTGCAGGAGGTCGTCGCCCAGAAGCTGGCCGAGTTCCTGCTCGAGAAGCCCGCCGATGCCAAGGTCATTACCGGCAAGATCGTCGAGGCGGCCCGGGCCCGGGAGGCGGCCCGCAAGGCCCGCGAGATGACCCGCCGCAAGGGCGTGCTGGATTCCATCGGCCTGCCCGGCAAGCTGGCCGACTGCCAGGAGAAGGATCCGGCCCTGTGCGAGCTCTACATCGTCGAGGGCGACTCTGCCGGCGGCTCCGCCAAGCAGGGCCGCGACCGGAAGTTCCAGGCCATCCTGCCCCTGCGCGGCAAGGTGCTGAACGTCGAGAAGGCGCGGCTGGACAAGGTGATCTCCTCCGAGCAGATCGTCACCCTGCTCACCGCGCTGGGCTGCGGCATCGGCGACGACTACAAGCCCGAGAAGCTGCGCTACCACCGCATCATCATCATGACCGACGCGGACGTGGACGGCGCCCACATCCGCACCCTGCTGCTCACCTTCTTCTACCGGCAGCTGCCGCAGATCGTCGAGCACGGCTACATCTACATCGCCCAGCCGCCCCTCTACAAGGTCAAGCACGGCAAGAGCGAGCGCTACATCAAGGACGACCACGAGCTCGCCCAGTACCAGCTCACCCTGGCCCTGGACGGCGCCCAGCTACAGCCCCGCCTGGGCGAGGCCGCCATCGGCGGCGAGGCCCTGGGCGAACTGGCCCGGGACTACCTGCTTTCCGAGGCCGTCATCCGCCGCCTGGCCGACTTCATTGATCCCGAGATACTGCAGGCCATGCTGGCCCATGACATTGCCCTGGACCTGGCCGGCGAGGCGCAGGCCCGGGACAGCGCCGACCGCCTGTCCCGCCACGCCCCCAAGGGCCTCGGCATCCGCGCCGCCTTCGACCACAAGTCCGAGCGCTGGGAACTGCTGCTGGAACGCATGCGCCACGGCAACCTCCGCCTGGGCCGCATCGACGAGGACTTCCTCCATTCCGGCGACTACGCCCAGATCCGCAAGACGGCCGAGAAGCTGGCCGGGCTGGTCGGCTCCGGCGCCGTCGTGCGTCGCGGCGAGAAGTCCCAGGGCGTGCCGAGCTTCGCCGAGGCCGTGCGCTGGCTGCAGAACGAGGCCGAGCGCGGCGTCACCAAGCAGCGCTACAAGGGCCTGGGCGAGATGAACCCCGAGCAGCTCTGGGAAACCACCATGGATCCCACCGTCCGCCGCCTGCTGAAGGTGGGCATCGACGACGCCATCGGCGCCGACCAGGTGTTCACGACGCTGATGGGCGACGACGTGGAGCCCAGAAGGGCGTTCATCGAGTCGAACGCGCTCTACGTGCGGAACATCGACGTCTAGTCGCGGCGGGCTCACGCCGTGAGCCGCCGGCCGCCGACAATGGACCCGTCGCAAGGGCGGAAAGGAAGGCGGGATGGGTCCCTACGAAGAAGGCTACCTCCAACAGCCGGGCGATGATTCCCATTCGATCCGGCAGGCGGTCCTCCGCCGGCCCGGCATGTTCCTGGGGGATCTCGAAGACGGGCAGGCCTACGGAATCGTCGTTGCCGCCTTTGTCGACACCCTCCTCAACTGGCGCATAGGCGCGAACCTTCGAGTCGAGCTGATGCCGGGCAACCGTGTCCGAATTTCCTGCCGTCGCGAACCGGCCGAAGCGGTCACGGAAATTCCCAGCCACCGCCCGCTGCAGTTCGTCTGCCGGGACTTCGCCGTCCCGGGGCTGCTGCCTCTCTGGTACACGATCGTGGCCTGCGGCCACCTGTGCTGGGAAATTCGCGACCGCTTCGGCGCCGGCACGGCCGTTTTCGCGGACGGGGTCTGCCGCTCGGCGTCCGCCGAGGCGCCCGAGCTGCCGCCGGACCTGTGCACCCGCATCGACATGACCATTGGGAGCGACGCCCTGCCCACCGCCCCGGCCAGCCTGGCCCAGGTGGCGGCCGCGGCGCGCCGCGTATCCGGCCCCGCCGATCCTGCCTACTGGGGCTGCGTCACGATCGGCGACCGGCGCAGCGGTGAAACCGCCACTGTGCTGGCGACCACGCCGCCGCGCCGTTTCGCGCCGCCTTAAGGTCCATTCCAGCGCCGCCCGACCCACCCCTCGTTGCTCTCGCCCCGTCGGAGCGCCGTGCTAGCATCTCGTCGTCATTGACTCTGCCGAGGAAAGCGGAGTGGCCCCGCAACCCGAACAGCAAGCCCGACAGGAAATCGACCGCCTGCTCACGGCGGCGGGCTGGGCCGTCCAGGACCTGGCCCAGGCCAACCTCCACGCCGCCCGCGGCGTCGCCCTGCGTGAGTTCCCCCTCGAATCCGGCTACGGCTG
>JAEUNJ010000121.1 GCA_016791145.1 Rhodocyclaceae bacterium
CCGCAAGCCCCACAACGACATCCAGATCGACAACCTGGCGATCAGCGGGGAACACTCGGTCATCGTGACCATCCTCAACGATTCGTTCCTGGAGGACCTCAACAGCACCAACGGCACCTACGTGAACGGGCAGCCGGTGAAGAAGCATTTCCTCCAGAACAATGACGTCGTGGAACTCGGGAAATACCGGCTCAAGTACGTGAACGAGGTGCCGCAGCAGACCTCCGCCGCCGATTTCGAGAAGACAATGGTGCTGCGTCCTGACATGATGCGGAAGACCGCCGAGCAGATGGCGGGGAAATCAATGGGCGACACGCAGACCGGCCTGAAGGCCGCGAACCTGGTGCCTCCGCCGGGTGCGCCCGCCGCGCCGGCGGCGGGACCCGCCGCCCCGCCGCCGCCACCGGCGGCCCCGCCCGTTCAGCCGCAGGCGGCCCCGGCCGCCTCCGCCGCGCTGCCCCTGGGCGCGATCCAGATTCTTTCGGGCGCCAACGCCGGCAAGGAACTGGAACTGACCAAGACCCTGACCACCCTAGGCAAGCCCGGGGTCCAGGTGGCGGTGATCGCTCGCCGCCCGCATGGTTATTTCATCACCCACGTGGAAGGCAAGTCTTTCCCCGTGGTCAATGGCAAGATGCTGGACGCCCAGGCCCATCCCCTGGCCGATCACGACGTGGTCGAACTGGCCGGCGTGAAGATGGAGTTCTTCCTCAAGACCTGACGGAACACCAGGGCCGCGCCGCAATTCCGACCGGGGATCGCGCGGAGCCGGCGAACCGCAAGATGGAGGCTCTTTGAAACAGCATCTCGTCCGCTACGCGGTCGGCCTTGTCGTGCTCCTGATCCTCCTTGGGCACTCGGCCAAGTTTTTCCAGATCGGCTTCATCAACCACCTGGATGCCATCGCCTACGATGCGAAGGTGCGGCTGACCATGCCGAACAGCCAGGACCCCAGGGTGGTGATCCTGGACATCGACGAGAAGTCCCTGAGCGAGGTGGGCCGCTGGCCCTGGGGGCGGGACAAGCTGGCGATCCTGGTCCAGAAGCTGGTGGATCAGCACGGCGTCTCCCTGATCGGCTTCGACGTGGTGTTCGCCGAGCCCGACGACAGCTCGGGCCTGAAGATCCTGGAGGCGCTGGCCGCGAAGGAGTTCAAGGACAATGGGCAGTTCCAGGGGACCTTCCGGGAAATGCGCCCAACCCTGGATTTCGACGCGCGGTTTGCCGAGGCCCTGCAGGGCAGGCCCGTCGTACTGGGCTACTACCTGTCGAGCAAGGCCGGCGGCCAGAGCAGCGGCGCCATCGCGGCACCGGTGCTGCCGGCGGGAAGTTTCCAGGGGCGGTCGATTCCCTTCACGAGCTGGACGTCCTTCGGCGGGAACCTGGCCGAGTTCCAGAAGGCGGCGAGGAGCGCGGGACATTTCAATCCCCTGCTGGATTTCGACGGCATCTCGCGGCGCGTTCCCATGCTTGCCGAATACAACGGCGCCTACTACGAATCCCTGTCTCTGGCGATGGTCCGGGTCCTGCTCGGCGACCCGAAGGTCGTGCCGGGCTTTCCCGAGGAACGCTTCTTCTCCAGCCGCAGCTACAGCGGCATGGAATGGATAGACCTGCCGACGGCCAGGGGAGTGCTGCGCATTCCCGTGGACGAGAACGTGGCGGCCCTGATCCCCTACCGGGGAAAGCAGGACAGCTTCCCTTACGTCTCCGCCGTGGATGTCCTGAAGGACAGGGTCAAGGCGGACCAGCTCAAAGGCAAGGTCGTCGTCGTCGGCACCACGGCCCCCGGCCTGATGGACCTGCGGGCTACGCCCGTCGGTGCCGCCTATCCCGGCGTGGAGATCCACGCCAACCTGATCACCGGCATGCTGGACAACACGATCAAGCAGCGGCCGCCCTACGTCCTGGGCGCCGATGTGGTCTTGCTGCTGCTCGGCGGCGGCGTGATGGTGTTCCTGATGCCACTGCTGTCGCCCATCCGGGCAACCCTGGTGGCGGTCCTGGTGCTGTTGTTCATGGTGACGGTAAACCTGGCGTTCTGGCAGCTGAGCAACCTGGTGCTGCCACTGGCGAACGGACTGCTGGTGGTGTTCCTGCTCTATGCTTTCAACATGTCGTGGGGGTACTTCGTAGAGTCGCGCAGCAAGCGCCAGTTCACCGAGCTGTTCGGCCAGTATGTTCCGCCGGAGCTGGTGGACGAGATGGCACGGAATCCCGAAAGCTACAGCATGGAGGGGCGCAAGGCCGAACTGACCGTGCTCTTCTCCGACGTCCGGGGCTTCACGACCATTTCGGAGGGGCTGGAGCCGGACCAGTTGGCGGCCCTGATGAACGAATACCTGGGTGCGATGACCCAGGTGGTCCGCCGGCAGCGCGGCACCCTGGACAAGTACATCGGCGACGCGATCATGGCTTTCTGGGGGGCGCCGGTGGACGATCCGGAACACGCCCGGCACGCGGTGGCAACCGCCATGGAGATGCAGTCGGCGCTCGTGGAATTGAACAGGACCCTGGTTGCGAAGGGGTGGCCGGAACTCCACATCGGCGTAGGGGTGAACACCGGCACGATGACCGTCGGCGACATGGGGTCTCCGGTCCGCAAGGCCTATACCGTGATGGGTGACGCGGTCAATCTCGGTTCCCGACTGGAGGGGATCACGAAGCAATACGGCGTCGGTATCATTGTCGGGGAGACCACCCGGGAAAAGCTCAAGAAGGAAATCGTGTTCCGCGAACTGGACCGGGTCCGCGTCAAGGGCAAGGAGGAGCCGGTGGGCATCTACGAGCCTCTTGGATTCGAGGGCCAGTTGAGCAAGGAACTGGCCAACGAAGTGAAACTTTGGAACCAGGCCCTGCGCGCCTACCGCAGCCAGGATTGGGACCAGGCGGAGGTGACGCTGCTCAACCTGTCGAGGACGAGCCCGCGCTATCTTTACGAGATGTATGGCAAACGAATTGCGCATTACCGCAAGGATCCGCCCGGCAAGGATTGGGACGGCGTGACCACGTTCGAGACCAAATGACAGCCCACAGTTTCGCCTGCGCAACCCGCGCCGGGTTCTTCCTGGCGGCGGGGGACATGCCAGGCCGCAACTCGCCACTTCCTTGCGGGATGTCTTTCGCATGAAGGTGCGCGTCCTCGGATGCAGCGGCGGCATCGGCGGGCGGCACCTGCGCACCACCTCCATCCTCGTTGACCACGACGTCCTCATCGATGCGGGGACGGGTGCCGGCGACCTGTCCATCGCCGAACTGGCGCAGATCGACCACGTCTTCGTCACCCATTCCCACCTGGACCATGTCGCCTGCCTGCCGTTCATGGTGGACACGGTCGGCGACATGCGCAACAAGCCACTGGTGGTCCATGGGACCGCGGCGACCCTGGAGATCCTGCGGACCCACATCTTCAACTGGGCCGTATGGCCGGATTTCACCGAGATTCCCAACGCGGAGAACCCGTTCATGCAGTTCCGGGTGATCCGCCAGGGCGAGGTCACCGATATCGCCGGCCGCCGCTTCGTCGCGTTGCCCGCGAACCACACCGTGCCGGCCGTGGGTTACCACGTGGATTCCGGGGACGCGAGCCTCGTGTTCACCGGTGATACCACCGTGTGCGCCGAACTCTGGCGCGCGGTCAATCGCATCCGGAACCTGCGCTACCTGATCATCGAGACCGCATTCTCGAACCGGGAGAAGAAACTCGCGGCCGCCTCCAAGCATCTGTGCCCGAACATGCTGGCGGAGGAGCTGACGTTGCTGCAGCGGACTCCGGAAATCTTCATCACCCATCTGAAACCGGGGCAGATCGAACTGACCATGCAGGAGATCGAGGACTGCATCGGCGAGTTCCGGCCCCGCATGCTGCAGAACAACCAGGTGTTCGACCTTTGACCGCCGATTCCCCCAGCCTTGCCTTCCTGGCGACCCTGCAGCCGATCCGGGAACTCGGCGAGGAGCGATTGAAGGAACTGAAGCGACTGTGCTACCGTGAGGTGGTCGGGCGTGGCCTGGATCCTTTGCGCGTGAGGAGCTGGACCGGCCAGGCCGTCTACCTGGCCAAGGGCGAGTTGAGACTGGAGTTCGCCGACGGCAGTTCGAACGTACTGGTCGGCGGTACCGGCGAAGCGCTCAACCCGCTGGGCAAGGGGGTGGCGTCCGTCGTGCGGGCCAAGGCGATCACCGACGTCGAGTTGTTCCGTTTCGACGAGGACATGCTGGACATCATGCTCACCTGGGACCAGTTGGCGGCCCCGAAACCTCCGACCTCGGGAAAGAAGGCGCCGGCCTTCGACCCGGACTCGACCGATTGGCGCAGCATGTCGGGGTTGCTGGCGGCGCGCAGCCTCACGGAGGGGGCCTTTGCGGCCCTCCCGCCGGCCCACATCGAGTCCCTGCTGGGGCGCTTCGAGCGTCTGCCGGTCAAGCGGGGCGAAGTGGTGGTGGCCCAGGGCGGCGTGGGCGACTATTACTACCTGATCGAGAGCGGCAGGGCGCTGGTCACCCGAGACGTCACCGGCGCGACCGTTGAACTGGCGGAACTGAATACCGGGGATGCTTTCGGGGAGGAGGCGCTGGTCTCCGAATCGCCGCGCAATGCCACCGTCGCCATGCGGACCGACGGAACCCTGTTGCGCCTGCGCAAGGAGGACTTCGTCGAGTTGTTGAGGGAGCCGCTGCTGCAACGGCTGTCCTGGGAGGAGGCCCGGCAACGCATCGATGCCGGCGCCCAATGGGTCGACGTGCGCTTCGCGGCCGAGTTCCAACTCGACGGCCTGCCGGGGGCGATCAACATCCCCCTCAACGAACTGCGCCAGGCCATCGCGGGTCTCCCCGCCAACCGGGATTACGTGGTCTATTGCCAGAGCGGCCGGCGCAGTTCCGCCGCGGCCTTCCTCATGTGCCAGAAGGGCGTGCGCGCGGCCATGCTGCGCGACGGGCTGCGCAGCCGGCAGGGGAGCCGGCTGCCATGAGTGCCGTCCTCACCACTCCCCAGGACGCCGGCGGCTTGTCGGATGTCGGAAGCCGGCTGACCTTTTTCAAGAACCTCCAGACAGTCACCAACAAGATCCATGCGACCTCGAACATCGACGAGATCATGCTGGAACTGTCCCAGGACATCTGCACCCTGTTCAACGCGGACCGGCTGACCATCTATGCCGTCGGCGAGGACAAGGCGTCCATCGTCTCCAAGGTCAAGACCGGACTCAATTCGTTCAAGGACCTGCGCCTGCCGATCACCGATCAGAGCATCGCCGGCTACGTGGCCCTTTCGAAGCGGATCGTGAATGTCCGGGACGTCTACGACGAAACCGAATTGAAGGGCATCCACCCCGGCCTGCGTTTCCTGCAGGAGGTAGACAAGCGGACAGGGTATCGGACCAAGCAGCAACTCGTCGGGCCGATCGTAGACCTGCCATCCGGCGAACTGCTGGGTGTCGTCCAACTCATCAACAACAAGGCGGGGATTCCCTTCGCGGCGGTGGCCGAGGAAGGCATCAAGGGCCTGTGCGAGACGCTGGCCATTGCCTTCACCCAGCGAAACAAGCCCGCCCACGTCGTCAAGTCCAAGTACGACTACCTGGTGGCGGATGCGGTCCTGTCGGCCCAGGAACTGGAACTGGCGACGCGTTCGGCCCGACGCAAGAACCAGGATGTGGAGGAAGTGCTGCTCTCCGAATTCCAGGTGAAGCTCCCCGTGCTGGGAGGGGCGCTGTCCAAATTCTTCGGCGTTCCCTACGAACCCTACCGCGGCGACCGGGTGAAGCCCGTCGACCTCCTGAAGAACCTGAAGCGGGAGTACCTGGAGCAGAACCAGTGGATTCCGGTGGAGGACACCAGCGAGGGCCTGATCGTGCTGACGATGGACCCGGAGCAGGTCAAGGGGTCGCGGGTCGTCAATAACGTCTTCCCCAAGAGCAAGCCGGCCTACCGGGTCACGACGATCAGCGAGTTCCGGCAGACCCTGGACCAGTTCTTCGGTGCCAAGGCCTACGTGGACGATACCTCCGTCGGCGAACTGCTTTCGGGCATGGACGACACCATGGAGGACGAGGTCGCCGAGGACGTCTCCGCGGCGGCCGACAACGAACTGGTGAAGCTGGTCAACAAGATCATCACGGACGCCTACCAGCAGGGCGCCTCCGATATCCACATCGAGCCGGCCCCCGGCAAGGAGCGCACCCTGGTGCGCTTCCGCAAGGACGGCTCCCTGCAGAAGTACATCGAGATCCCGGCCAGCTTCCGCAATGCCATCGTCGCCCGGGTCAAGATCATGTGCGACCTGGACATTTCCGAAAAGCGCAAGCCCCAGGACGGCAAGATCAAGTTCAAGCGCTTCGGGCCGCTGGACATCGAGCTGCGGGTCGCCACGATTCCCTCGGCGGGCGGCGTCGAGGACATCGTGATGCGCATCCTGGCAGCGGGAGAGCCGATCCCGCTCGACAAGCTGGGTGTCCTGCCGGACAGCCTCGAGCGGCTGAAGGCCGCGGTCTCGAAGCCCTACGGCCTGTTCTTCGTCTGCGGCCCCACGGGTTCCGGCAAGACGACGACGCTCCACTCGGTGCTCGGCTTCCTGAACACGCCTGACACCAAGATCTGGACCGCGGAGGATCCGGTCGAAATCACGCAGAAGGGCCTGCGGCAAGTACAGGTCAACAAAAAGGCCGGGCTGGATTTTGCATCCGTGATGAAGTCCTTCCTGCGCGCCGACCCGGACATCATCATGGTGGGCGAAATGCGGGATGCGGAGACGACCGGCATCGGCATCGAGGCCTCCCTTACCGGCCACCTGGTCTTCGCGACCCTGCACACCAACAGCGCGCCGGAATCCATCATCCGCCTCCTCGACATGGGGATGGACCCCTTCAACTTCGCCGACGCCCTGCTGGGCATCCTGGCCCAACGCCTGGCCAAGCGCCTGTGCAAGTGCAAGGAAGCCTACGAGCCGGCCCCGGAGGAACTCAAGCATTTCCTGACGGAGTATTGCGAGGAACTGCAGAACACCGCCACCTTCAAGAAAGACGCGAAGACGGCGATGGAGAATCTCTACCGGCGCTGGATCAAGGACTACGGCAAGGACGGCAAGCTCATGTTCCACCGGGCGAAGGGCTGTGAAGCCTGCGGCAACACCGGCTACAAGGGGCGGCTGGGCCTGCACGAGTTGATGATCGGGACCGACCCGGTCAAGAAGCTGATCCAGGAGCATGCCCGGGTGGCGGAACTGCTCGCCCAGGCGCTGGAGGATGGCATGCGGACCCTGAAGCAGGATGGCATGGAGAAGGTCCTGCAGGGGATCACGGACATGAAGCAGGTACGCGCAGTCTGCATCAAGTGACATGGATACCCTGGAGAGCCTGTTCCGCCGGCTGGAGCAACTGAACGAGATCGGTGCCGCCCTTTCGAAGGAGCGCGACATCGAGCGGTTGCTCGAGAACATCCTGGTTGCGGCGAAGACGATTACCCACGCCGACGGCGGGACGCTCTACCGGATGTCCGAGGACGGGCGCAGCCTCCGGTTCGAGATCGTGCGCACCGATTCCCTCAGGATCGCCCTGGGCGGCACCACGGGCAACCCCATCTCCTTCCCGAACGTGCCGCTCTACGACGAGCGCGGCGAACCCAACAACTCCATGATCGCGGCCTTCGCCGCCCTCCACGACGAAACGGTCAACATCGCCGATGCCTACACGGAGGCGGGCTTCGACTTCTCCGGCACACGCAAGTTCGACGAGCGGACCGGCTACCGCTCCAAGTCCTTCCTGACCGTGCCGATGAAGAACCACGAGAACGAGATCATCGGCGTCCTGCAACTGCTCAACTGCCTGGATCCGGAGACGGGGGCGGTGGTCACCTTCTCCGCGGCGGACCGCAGGCTCGCCGAATCCCTGGCCTCCCAGGCCGCGATCGCGCTCACCAACCGCCAACTGGTGGTGCAGCTCGAAGAACTGTTCGAGTCCTTCATCAGCCTCATCAACCTGGCGATCGACGAAAAGTCGCCCTACACGGGCGGCCATTGCGAGCGGGTTCCGGTGCTGACCATGATGCTGGCGGAAGCCGCGAACGAAGCCGTGGAAGGCCCGCTGGCCGAGTTCGTGATGAGCGACAAGGACCGCTACGAGCTCAAGATCGCCGGCCTGCTCCATGACTGTGGCAAGGTGACCACCCCCGTCCATGTGGTGGACAAGGCCACCAAGCTGCAGACCATCTTCGACCGCATCCACTTGGTGGATACGCGTTTCGAGATTCTCAAGCGTGACGCCGAACTGGATGCCCTGAAGCGCATCCTGGCGTTGCGCGAAAGCCGCGACCCGGCGGCGGAGATCGCGGCATGGACCGACCTGGAACGGGAGCGGCGCGCCATCGAGGCGGACCGGGATTTCCTGCGCAAGTCCAATGTCGGCGGGGAGGCCATGAGTCCGGAGGACCAGCAGCGGGTCAGGGACATCGGCCTGCGCCGCAAGTGGCGCAACGTGGATGGCGTGGAAGCCGACTTCCTCTCGGCCGACGAAATCGAGAACCTCACCATCCGGGCCGGGACATTGACCCAGAAGGAACGGGAGATCATCAACTACCACATCGTCGCCACCATCAAGATGCTGGAGCAGCTGCCCTGGCCCAAGCACCTGAAGAACGTTCCCGAGTATGCCGGCGGCCACCATGAGCGCATGGACGGCAAGGGATACCCGAAGGGGCTCACGCGCGAGCAGATGTCCGTCCAGGCGCGCACCATGGGCATCGCCGACATCTTCGAGGCCCTGACCGCCAAGGATCGCCCCTACAAGCATGGCATGAAACTCTCCGAGGCCATTCGCATCCTCGGCAACTTCCGCCTCAACGGGCACATCGACCCCGACCTGTTCGACGTCTTCATCCGGGAGCGGGTCTATCTGAGCTATGCGGAACGGTTCCTGGACCCGCGGCAGATCGACGAGGTGGATGTGGCCGCGATTCCGGGTTACCAACCCTGATTCGCTGCGCCGCAATGTGACGGATTTCGTCAGTCTTTGACTGCATTGCGTCGATTGCGATGAAACACGATCCGGCCCCATGAACGGGGTTCCATGATTTGCAAGGGTTTTTTCGGGTCCTGTCCTGGCACGTGGATTGCATCCGAGGACGCCGTGGGCGCGGAAACGCGCGCATATCAACCACCTAGGAGACGAGCATGAAATCCATCCAGAAAGGCTTCACCCTGATCGAACTGATGATCGTCGTGGCGATCATCGGCATCCTGGCGGCCATCGCGCTGCCCCAGTACCAGGACTACACGATCCGGACCAAGATCACCGAGGGCCTGTCCATTGCCGCCGGCGCCAAGACTGCCGTGACCGAGGCCTTCTCCTCGCAGGGTCCGTCCGCCGGTTGGGCGGCTGGCGCGTTCACGACCGCCGCCGGCACCACCAACACGGCCATCAACTGGGCGTCCCCCGCCGCCACGGCCAACGTGACCAGCGTGACGGTCACGGCGCAGGGCGAGATCAACATCGCCTACTCCGCCGCGGTCGTTCCGGCCACCGCCAACTGCGTCGCCCTGACGCCGACCAAGGACCTGAGCCTGGCCGCCAACGCCGGTGCCTCCTATAGCTGGAACTGCGGTCCCTGCGCCGCCAACCCGGTGCAGCTGAAGTACCTGCCCGGTTCCTGCAAGGCCACCTACGCCGCTCCGACCTGATCCCTGGCTGATCACGGGCGGTTTCCCCTCGCCGGGATCGCCGCCTGTTGCAACCGAAGCCGCCCGCCAGCCGGGCGGCTTTCTTTTTCCCGACGCTCCGAATAAAGTCCCGTCATGCTCCCAGAGAAGACCGCGGCCACTCATTCGCAACGCTGGCTGTTCGCCGCGTTCGCCCTGTCCGGGTTCTCGGGGCTCATCTACGAATCCATCTGGTCCCACTACCTGAAGTTGCTGCTGGGCCATGCCGCCTACGCCCAGACCCTGGTCCTAGTGATCTTCATGGGCGGGATGGCGATCGGCGCCGCTTGGGCGAGCCGCCTCACCTCGCGTCGGCGCAACCTGCTCCGGCTCTACGCCGCGGTGGAGGCGGCCATCGGCCTGCTTGGCCTGGTATTCGATCCCCTGTTCCGGCATTGGCTGGAGTTCTCGCTTTCCACCGTCATTCCCTCCATCGGCTTCCCGCAGGGCGTCGAAGCGTACAAGTGGGCCTCGTCGGGCCTGCTGATCCTTCCCCAGTCCATCATGCTCGGCATGACGTTTCCCTTGATGACGGGGGGGGTGATCCGCCGTTTTCCCCAGGCTACGGGCGGTTCGATCGCGATGCTGTATTTCACGAACAGCATCGGCGGCGCCCTGGGAGCCCTGTGCAGCGCGTTCTGGCTGCTCGGCGCAGTGGGCCTCTCCGGAACCCTGGTCGTTGCGGCCCTGGTCAATCTCGCGCTGGCGGCGGTCGTCTGGTTCCTCGGCGCGGAGGAGGAGCGGCCCCTTGCAACGCCGGTCGCCGCAGGGCAAGGGGACCCGGATCTGCCCGGGCGCTTCCTCGTGGCCGCCTTTGTCACCGGTGCCGCTTCCTTCATCTACGAGGTTGTCTGGATCCGGATGCTTGCCCTGGTGCTCGGTTCTTCGACCCAGGCCTTCGAACTCATGTTGAGCGCTTTCATCACCGGGTTGGCGCTCGGCGGCCTCTGGATTCGGAACCGCATCGACCGGATCGCCGATCCGGTCCGCTTTTCCGGCTACGTGCAACTGGCGATGGGCGGCCTGGCCCTCGCCACGCTGGTGTTCTACAACGGGACCTTCGACCTGATGGCCTATGCATTGCGCGCCATCAACAGGACGGACGAAGCCTATCCCCTCTTCAACCTATTCAGCCACGCGATTGCCTTCGCCGTCATGCTCCCCGCGACCTTCATGGCCGGCATGACCCTGCCGCTGTTCACCCACGTCCTGATACGCCAGGGCCACGGAGAGGCGAGCGTGGGACGGATCTACGCGTCCAACACCCTAGGGGCCATCGTGGGAGTCGCATTCGCCGTGCATGTGGGCCTGCCGGGGGCGGGCATCAAGCTTGCCCTGTCGACAGGCGCCCTGGCTGACATGTTCCTGGGCGCCTACCTGTTGCGCTTCTGCGCCAGCCGGTGGCACCGGGCCGAGGCCCTGGCGGCTTCCCTCGTCGCCGCGGTCGCCGTCGCCGCGGCAACCACCTTGGCCCGCCTCGATCCGCTGCGCATGGCTTCGGGGGTCTTCCGGCTGGGGGACCACCAGCTCCTGGCGGGTCACGAACTGCTTTTCTACCAGGACGGATCCACGGCCACCATCACGGTGACGCGGGCCCCCGACGGCGGCGTCATGATTGCCACCAATGGAAAGCCGGACGCGACGATCTCCCTGGACCCGGCCCGTCCACCATCGAACGACGAGATCACGATGGTCATGGCCGGCAGCCTGCCGCTGCTGTTAAAACCGGATGCGCGGAAGGTGGCGAACATCGGCCTGGGATCGGGTCTGACCACCCATACCGTGCTCACCCATTCGGGCGTGGAGCGCGTCGATACCGTGGAGATCGAGCCGGCGATGGTGGCCGGCGCGACCGCCTTCAGGGCCCGGGTCCCCGCGGCCTTCGCCGACCCGCGGTCGCACATGCAGATCGAGGACGCCAAGACGTATTTCGCCCGCCACGGCGTCAGGTACGACGTGATCATTTCGGAGCCGTCCAACCCGTGGGTCAGCGGCGTAGCCAGCCTGTTTACCACCGAGTTCTACCGGGATGTCCGCAGGCACCTGAAGGACGACGGGCTGCTCGTCCAATGGTTCCACCTTTACGAGGTGGACGACCGCCTCGTATCGACCGTGATCCTGGCCCTTGCCGAGAATTTCGACGATTTCGCCATCTATCTCACCGATACCACGAACATGCTGATCGTGGCGCCGCGCAACGGCAAGCTTCCTCCCCTCCAGGCACCGTCGCCGACCCAGCGGGCGTTCATCGAGGGCATGGCGCG
>JAEUNJ010000137.1 GCA_016791145.1 Rhodocyclaceae bacterium
CCTGTTCCAGACGCCGGCCGAGGCCGCCCGCCAGGCGGTGGAGAACGATGTCCATGCCATTGGCGTATCCACGCTGGCCGCCGGGCACAAGACCCTGGTGCCCCAGCTCAGCGAGGCGCTCAGGAAGGAGGGCGCCGATGACATCGTCGTCTTCGTCGGTGGCGTCGTCCCGGCCCAGGATTACGACTTCCTCTTCCAGGCCGGCGCCAAGGGCGTGTTCGGCCCGGGGACGCCCATTCCCCAGGCGGCCCAGGAGGTCCTGCGCGCCATCCGGGCTGCCCGCCTGCCGGCCTCGGTCTGAGGGCGCGGCGGGATGCATCCGGTGGCCGAACCGGGCCTCGGGGCGGACGACGCGCGCCTGATCGAGGGCGTCCTCGGGGGGCAGCGCCGGGCCCTGGCCAAGGCGATCACCCTCGCCGAATCCTCCAGGCCGGACCACCAGCAGCGGGCGGCTGCGGTCCTCGATGCCCTGCTGCCCCGCACGGGAAACAGCATCCGGGTCGGCATCACCGGCGTCCCCGGAGTCGGCAAGTCCACCTTCATCGAGTGCCTCGGCCTGCACCTGATCGACGCCGGGCACCGGATCGCCGTGCTGGCGGTGGACCCCTCGTCCACGGTATCGGGCGGCTCCATCCTGGGAGACAAGACCCGCATGGAGGAACTGTCCCACCGGGAGGAGGCCTTCATCCGGCCCAGCCCCTCGGCGGGAGCCCTCGGCGGGGTCGCCGAGAAGACCCGTGAGGCGATGCTGCTATGCGAAGCCGCGGGCTTCGACGTGATCGTCGTCGAGACGGTGGGTGTCGGCCAATCGGAAACCACGGTGGCCGGCATGACGGACATCTTCGTGGTGCTGCAACTGCCCAACGCCGGGGACGACCTGCAGGCCATCAAGAAAGGGGTCATCGAGCTCGCCGACCTGGTGGTCTTCAACAAGGCCGACATCGATGGGCCTGCCGCCGATGCGGCCGTTGCCCAGATGAAGTCCGCCCTGTCCCTGCTACGGCCCGGTTCCGAACATTGGCGGCCACCCGTCCTGAAGGTCAGCGCCGCCAAGTCCTCCGGCATCGCCGAGATGTGGGCAACGGTGGAACGCTACCAGGCGACGATGAGCGCCGCCGGCGAGTTCGAGGCCCGCAGGCACCGCCAGGCAACGGCCTGGATGTGGCAGCTGATCGACTCCGGCCTGCGCCACCGTTTTCGCGATCATCCCGGGATCCGGGCGGCGCTTCCGGGCGTGGCGGCGGCGGTGGAAGCCGGCGAAACCACGCCCACGTCCGCGGCGCATCGCCTGTTGAACCAGTTGAATCGGTTTTTTTGACCGGAAGCGCGGCAACGCACGAGGGAAAGGGGGAAACCGATGACCTTGTCAGCCAAAGCGATCGAGGAATTGCGCCGCAAGCGTGCCGCCGTCGCGGCGGGGGGCGGCGAGGACAAGCTGCGGGAACGTCGGGAAAAGGGAATCCTGACGGCCCGCGACCGGCTCGCGGCCCTCTTCCAGCCGGACACCTTCCAGGAGGTCGGCATGCACGTGCGCCACGGCGAGTGCGGATTCGGCCTGCAGGACAAGGAACTCGCCGCCGACGGGGTGGTCACCGGCACCGGCTATGTGAACGGACAGCTCGTGGCGGCCTTCAGCCAGGACTTCACCGTCGCGGCGGGGACCCTCGGCAGGATGCACGCCCAGAAGATCGTCGAGCTGATGAAGTTCGCCACCAAGACGGGAATTCCGCTCGTCGCGTTCAAGGATTCCGGCGGCGCGAGGATCCAGGAGTCGGTGGATGCCCTTTCCGGCTACGGCCACGTCTTCTACCAGAACGTCCTGATGTCCGGCGTCGTGCCCCAGATCGCGGTGATCTGCGGTCCCTGCGCCGGCGGGGCCTCCTATTCGCCGGCGCTGATGGATTTCATCGTCATGACGCGCCGCAACGCACAGATGTTCATCACCGGACCCGAGGTCATCAAGGCGGTCACCGGCCGCGCGACGACCATGGACGAGGTCGGCGGCGCCGAGATGCATGCCAGCGTGAGCGGCAACGTCCATTTCATCGCCGAGGACGAGGCCCATGCGGTGGCCATCGTCCAGCGGATTCTGTCCTACCTGCCGTCCAACAACACCGAGGACCCGCCCCACGAACTGCACACCGACATCGCGCTGACCCGGGACGAGGAGATGAACGAGCTGATCCCCAACGATCCGGCGGAGCCCATGGACGTCCGCAGGATCATCGGGCATCTGGTGGACGACGGCGATTTCCTCGAGGTCCATGTCGCCTTCGCCCGCAACCTGATCGTCGGCTTCGCGCGCATCGAGGGCGTGGTCGTCGGCCTGGTGGCCAACCAGCCCACGGAAATGGCCGGCGCCCTGGACATCAATGCGGCGGACAAGGGGGCGCGCTTCATCCGCTTCTGCAACGTCTTCAACATTCCCCTCGTCACGCTGGTGGACGTGCCCGGCTTCCTTCCCGGCGTGGAACAGGAGCGGGGCGGAATCATCCGCCATGGGGCCAAGCTCCTGTTCGCCTACGCCTCCTGCACCGTTCCGAAGCTCACCATCATCCTGCGCAAGGCCTACGGCGGATCCTATCTCGCCATGTGCAGCCAGGAGATGGGGGCCGACTTCGTCTATGCCTGGCCCAATGCCGAGATCGCCGTCATGGGGGCCGAGGGCGCGGTCAACATCCTCTACCGCAAGGAGCTCGCCGAGGCGGAAGACCGCGCGGCGCGGAAGGCCGAACTGGTGGCCCAGTACCGGGCCGAGTTCGCGTCCCCCTACCTGTCCGCCGGCCGCGGCTACATCACCGACGTGATCGAGCCCGCCGAGACCCGTGGCGTGCTTGCGCTGTCGCTGCGCAAGCTGCTCGACAAGCGGGAACTGCGGCCGGCCAAGAAGCACGGCAACATCCCGCTGTAGGGAGGGCCCCGAGATGACCGATCCGTTGGCGCGAACCCTGTCGATCTACGTCATCGCGATCACGGTGTCCATGGTGGTCGCCCTGGTGATACGGCTCATCGTGGCCGTCCTCGGACGACTGGAGAAGCGTCCCGCCGCGCTTCCTGCGCCAGCCATCGCGGCCGCGGCGCCCATTCCCGCCGGTCCGCCGCCGGAACACGTGGCGGCCATCGGCGCGGCCATCGCGGCCGTCATCGGCGGGCATCGCATCGTGCATATCGAGGAAACCCGGCGGAAGGCCGGCTGGCTTGCCGAGGGCAGGCAGGCGCTGCACGGGTCCCACGGACAGGAACATCATCCGCGCCATTGACAGGGAGAGGGGAACGCCATGGAACGCAGATTCCGCATCACGGTGGACGGCCGGGAATACCAGGTGACGGTGGAGGATCTCAGCGAGGGCGGCGGCCATCTGTACCCGAAGCCCGGGAGCATGGCGGTGCCGGCTCCGCCTCCGCCCCCACCGTCGGCGCCGGCTGCGGCGGCCGCGCCCCGGGGCGCGGCGGGTCCGGGGGACGTGACCAGCACCCTGGGCGGCATCGTCGAATCCATCCTGGTGTCGGTGGGGCAACAGGTCAATCAGGGCGACCGGGTCGCGGTGATCGAGGC
>JAEUNJ010000155.1 GCA_016791145.1 Rhodocyclaceae bacterium
AGGCCGAGGCCTTCCGGCCCTTCCGGTCCACCCTGTGGATCCTGGCCGCCGTCGCCATGCTCGCGTCGCTCCTCGTGGTCCTCGTCGCCTGGGCGCTGGCCCGGGGTTTCGCGCGGCGCATCGGCCCCTACACGGAACAGGTCCGCGCCATCGCGAACGGCGACTACGGTCGTCCGTGGCCGACCTCGCGCCTCCGCGAACTCGACCGCCTGGCCGAGGATCTGGAAAGGATGTCCTCCGCCATCCGGCAGCGGGAACGGGCCCTGGCCACCAGCGAGGCGCACTACCGCTCGGTGATCGACAGCGCGCCGCTGGTGATCTTCGAGTTCGACGACCGGGGAATCTTCGCGCTCAGCGAGGGGAAGGCCCTGGCCCGCATCGGCCTCAAGGGCGGCGAAGCGGTCGGGCAGTCGGTATTCGACGCGTATCGCGACTTCCTGGGTATCGGCGACCGGGCCCGCCGGGCGATTGCGGGCGAACCGCAGCACTACGGGTATCAGATCGCCGGCACCGCGTTCGACGTCCATCTGCAGCCCGTCCGGGGAGACGACGGTCGCGTCCAGGTCATGGGGCTCGCGGTGGACATCACGGAGCGCCAACGCACCGAGGAGGCCCTCCGGCAGGCCAACGCGTTGGTCGAAAACAGTCCCGTGATCCTGATGCGCTGGCGGGTCGCCGAGGATTGGCCGGTGGTTTTCGTGTCGGACAACGTCACCCAGTTCGGCTACACCCCGGCGGAACTCCTCGACGGCTCGCTGCCTTTTGCATCCGTCGTGCATCCCGAGGACAGGCCGCGGATCCGCGAGGTACTGGCGCGCAACGCGGAAGGCGGCACGGATCACTTCCAGATCGAATACCGGATCCTCACCCGCGACGGGCGGGTCCGCTGGGTGGACGACCGGACCGCGGTCGAACGCGATCCATCCGGCCGCATCGCCTTCCACCAGGGCATCCTGCTCGACGTGACCGACCGCAAGCAGGCCGAGGAGGCGTTGCGCGCCAGCGAAGCCCGGTTCCGGGACCTCTCGTCGATGGCGTCGGACTGGTTCTGGGAACAGGACGACCGGTTCAGGTTCACGTTCTTCACCTGGAGCGGAACGATGTCGGACCTGGAACGGGACGGCGTCGGCCAGTCCGAACTCGTCGGCAGGACGCGCTGGGAACTGCCCATCGACCTGACGCCCGAGCAGTGGGCCGCCCACCGCCAGGTGCTCGAGGACCACCAGCCCTTCCGCGACCTGGAATATTCGATCCGCACCGAGACCGGGGGGACCCGCTGGTTCAACGTCAATGGCCGGCCGCTGTTCGACGATTCCGGACGCTTCACCGGTTACCGCGGGACCGGCCGCGACATCAGCGACCGCAAGCACGCCGAAGAGGCCCTGCGGCGCGGCAACCGCCAGCTGAGGATGCTGAGCGACTGCAACCTGGCCCTCATCCGCAACACCGACGAGACCGAACTGCTGGCCACCGTCTGCCTCATGGTCGTGACCGAGGGCGGTTACCGGATGGCCTGGGTGGGCTATGCGGACGACGACCCGGCGGGGCCGGTCCGCCCGGTGGCCCATGCCGGTCTCGACAACGGGTACCTGCGGGACATGCGCGCCTCCTGGATGGACGGCGACGGCGGGCCGGCGGGGGCCGCCATGCGCACGGGCAGGCCCTGCCTGGTCCAGGACCTCGACGGCGAATCCGGGTCCGCGGCGGACCGGGAAGCCGCGGCCCGCAGCGGCTTTGCCGCCGCATGTGCCCTGCCGCTCGCCGCGGACGGTCGCCCGTTCGGCGCGCTGGTCGTGCATGCCGCGACGAAGAACGCCTTCGATCCGGAGGAGGTCCTGCTGCTCACGGAACTCGCCAACGACCTGGCCTTCGGCGTCGCGGCCCTGCGCGCGCGACTGGCCCACGAACGCGTCAACGAGGCCTTGAAGCAGAACGAGTTCTTCCTGCGCAAGGCGCAGGAGGTCGGCGAACTGGGCTCCTACCTCTTCGACGCGAGGACGGGCCTGTGGATCAATTCGCCGATGCTGGACAGCATTTTCGGCATCGACGAAAGCTACGCCCGGACCGTCGGCGGCTGGATCGCGCTCGTCCATCCCGACGACCGCGACGGGATGCTCGGCTACCTGAACGACCGGGTCCTGACGGGGCTGGAGAAATTCGACCGGGAGTACCGCATCGTCCGCCACGCGGACCATTCGCTGCGCTGGGTGCACGGCATCGGAGAATTGGAACTCGACGAGGCCGGCATGCCGCTCCGGATGATCGTCACCATCCAGGACATCACCCGGCGCAAGGAGGCGGAAAGGGCCATGGCGGAGAGCGAGCGGAAATACCGCGAGCTCGTGGAAAACGCCAACAGCATCATCCTGCGCTGGAACCCGAAGGGGGAGATCACCTTCCTGAACGAATTCGGCCTGCATTTCTTCGGCTATTCGCCCGCCGAGCTGGTCGGGCAGAACCTGGTGGGCACCCTCGTGCCGCCGGACGAAAGCACCGGCCGCGACCTTCGCCCGCTGATGGAGGAGATCAGCCGGAACCCGCAGGCCTTCGAACACAACATCAACGAGAACCAGCGCAAGAACGGCGAACGGGTCTGGGTCGCCTGGACGAACAAGGCCGTGCTGGACGAACAGGGCCGGGTGGCCGAGGTGTTCAGCGTCGGCACCGACATCACCGACCGCAAGCGGGCCGAGGACGAGCTGCGCCGGCATCGGGAGCACCTGGAGGAACTGGTCGCCGAGCGCACCGCGGAGTTGCGCCGGGCCATGAACCATCTGGTGCAATCGGAGAAACTGGCGGCCCTGGGCAGCCTGGTGGCCGGCGTCGCCCACGAACTGAACACGCCCCTCGGCAACGCCCGCGTGGTGGCCAGCGCCCTGGAGGAGGACGTGCGGGCCCTGGCCTCCGCCGCCGCGGCCGGCGGCATGCGCCGCTCGCACCTGGACGCCTTCCTGGAGCGCAGCCGCCAGGCCACCGCCATGCTCGAGCGGAACACGGTGCGCGCCGCCGACATGATCGAGCACTTCAAGCAGGTGGCGGTGGACCAGGCCAGCACGCGCCGCCGCCGCTTCGACCTGCGCCAGACGAGAGAGGAATTCCTGGCGGCACTGCAGCCGCAGTACCGGCAAACGGTCCATGCCGTCGATCTGGACATTCCGCCAGGAATCGAGATGGACAGCTATCCGGGGCCCCTGGAGCAGGTGATCGCCAACCTGGTCGCCAATTCGCTGGTCCACGGATTCGCCGGTCGGACGGAAGGGCGGATAGCGCTGGCGACCGTCCAGGTCGGTCCGCAGCGCGTGGTCCTGCGCTATTCGGACGACGGCGTCGGGATTCCGCCGGAGCATCTCCACCGGATATTCGAGCCGTTCTTCACGACCCGCATGGGCCTGGGCGGCAGCGGGCTCGGGCTGTACATCGTCTACAACCTGGTGACCGGCCTGCTCGGCGGATCGATCGAGGTGGCCAGCCCGCCCGGCGGCGGCGCCGCATTCACCATCGGGCTGCCGCGCAGCGCGCCGGAAAGCTGAGCGCCGGGCGGCCCCGGGGCCGGGGATGGCATTGCCGGCCGGGGGTGGCGCGCCGGATGGCGTCGCGGGCACGGCAGCCCCGCCGTGATGCCGCCGGAAACGCCGAAATCGCCCCGGGAACGGCGCCCTCGGAAACCCACGGATGATCCTGCGGGAGGGCAATCCCCGCCGCGACGGGTGCCCTGATCGGCGCTGCTACAATCCCCTACCCGAACTCCTCCCCGGCCCGGCCGCCCGTGCAGCGCACCGTCATCGACTACAGGAACGTCCCGGTCCAGGCCGACGTCATCTCGGGCATCATCCGCCTGGACATGGAGTCCAGCAGTTGCTTCCGGGACCTGGACAGCTACGTGCGTTCCGACCAGGGCGTCGCCACCCTGGTGCTGCGGGTGGTGAACTCGCCCCTCTACCACCGGGGCCGCAGCATCGCCACGATTCCGCTGGCCATCAGCGTCCTCGGCTTCAATGTCGTGCGCTCCCTGGCCATGCTGGCCTTCAGCCGCTCCCTCTTCGCCAACACCCGCAATCCCGTGTTCCGCACCCACCTGTGGGAGCACTCGCTGCTGACCGCCCTGGCCGGGCATGCCATCTGCCAGGCCCTCGGCCATCCCCAGGACCGGGACGAAGCCTTCATCGCCGGCCTGATGCACGACATGGGCAAGATCCTGCTCTTCACCCACGACGAGGCCCGCTACGGCCGGGTCCTGGCGACGGTGCTGGAGGCCGGCACGCCGAGCGTCGCGGCTGAGCGACAGCTGTACGGCCGCGACCACTGCGACGTGGGCCGCGAGGCGGCCGGCCAGTGGAAGCTGCCGGAGCGCTTCGCCGCCTACATGGGCACCGACCTGCAGGCGGCCCGGCCCGCCGACCTGGATACCGCCGTGCTGCGCAGCATCGCCGCCGCCAACTGCCTGATCGCCGGGGCCGGCATCGGCGGGCGCGGGCAGGAGGACCCGGAGGCCGTCCGCGCCGCCCTCGCCGCCCTGGGGCTCGAAGGCGAACAGTGCGACCCCTGGCTGGGCCAGGAGTTCATCGCCGCCCTGAAGGACAACGATGCCTACCGGATCTGCGCCTGAGCGCGGGCCCGGCGGAACTGCCGGCCCCGCCGCCGACCCGGCGATCGTCGTCTTCCACGGCCTGGACCACCGGCCCTGGACCGAGGCCCAGGCCGCCCTGCGGCCGGTGCTCGAATCCCGGGGCCTCGGGGCCCTGGCCGCGCCCGTCACCCTGATCCTCCACGACCTCACCGACGGGGCCCTGCGGCGCCTGCACCGGCGGGTCTTCGCCGCCGTGCTGGCCGACGACCTGGGCCTGGACCTGGCCGAACGGGAGGAGCAGTTCGAGGCCCTGCTGCGCACCGAGCTCGCCGAGCACGGCTGGCAGAATTTGGCCCGGGCCTGCCAGGCCCGGGGCCTGCACGTGGGCCTGCGCTTCCCGCCCCCCGCCGACGCCCATGCCATCGTCGCCCTGGAGCTGCCCGTGCCCTGGGACGAGAGCCTCTGCCGCACCGCCAAGCTCGTCGAGGCCGTGGGCCTGCGGATCGTCGCCGAGACCACCGACGGTGAGGCGTCCCGGGTGCACCTGCTGCGCCGGGAAGAGCGGCCCGCCGCCGTGCCCGCCCCAGCCCTGATGGACCCGGCCGGGCGCCTCGCCAGCCTGGACCGCATCGCCGCCGAGTTGGGCTACGGGCTGGTCCGCTTCGCCGCCACCGGCGAGATCCTCGACCTTTCCCCGTCGATGCTGGGCCTGCTGGGCCTGGACCCGGCCACCGCCTCGGCGCCCGAGCTTGCCACCGTCATCCCGCTGGCCTTCCACAGCGACATCGTCTGGGGCCTGGCCCTGGCCGAGGGCAACGGCGCCTTCGAGAATTACCGCATCCGCGTGCGCCTGCCCGGCGCCGGGGAGGCCTCCGTCCTCTTCAACGTCAGCGGCTTCCGCGATGCCGACGGCAGCATCCATTCCCTGTGGCAGGCCGTCTCCCGGGAGAAGGGCACGGCCCAGCTCTCCGAGGGCTCCATCCTCAGCGAGGTGCGCATCCACAACATCACCCGCAACTACGTGCCGCAGCTGGTCGAGCGCAAGGCCCGCGACGCCGTGCGCCTGGGCAAGACCGCCCTGGCCGACGAGGAGCGGCCGGTGGCCGTGCTGTTCTGCGACATCGTCGGCTTCACCGCCTACGTGGAGCGGCACGCCGGCGACGAATCCATCATCGACACCCTGAACTCCATCCTGCGCCGGGTCTCCGGCTCCGTGCGCCGGGCCGGCGGCTCGATCGACAAGTTCATGGGCGACTGCATCATGGCCCTCTTCGACGACCCGGCCGACGCCGTGGCCTCCGCCGCCGACATGCAGGGCCATGCCGAGGACATCAACAGCCTGCGCAACCGGGCCGGCCAGCAGGTGCTGCAGCTG
>JAEUNJ010000194.1 GCA_016791145.1 Rhodocyclaceae bacterium
GGCGCCAGGTTCGCGGTGTAGAGGGCGGTGCCGGCGTTCAGGGTGACGATCTCGCGGGGCGTGCCGGGCCGGTTGTCCAGGGCCTCCAGCAGCATCTCCTTCGACTCGGCCGCGTCGGCCACCTTGAGCCCGCGGTTGGAGACCATGGCCAGGCCGAAGTCCTCCGGATGGACCTCGTACTCGGTGATGACGCCGTCCTTGAGTTCGCCGACCATGGTGGCCGCGCCCAGGGAGATCTCGTCCATGCCGTCCTTGCCCCAGACGACCAGGGCGTGGTTGGCGCCGAGCTGCTTCATGACCCGCACCTGGATGCCCACCAGGTCCGGATGGAAGACGCCCATCAGGGTGTTCGGCGCCCCGGCCGGATTGGTGAGGGGGCCGAGGATGTTGAAGATGGTCCGCACGCCCATCTCCCGGCGCACCGGCGCCACGTTCTTCATGGCCGGATGGTGGTTGGGGGCGAACATGAAGCCCATGCCGGTGGCCCGCAGGCACTCGGCCACCTGGGGCGCGGTCAGGTCGATCTTCGCGCCGAGGGCCTCCAGCACGTCCGCCGAGCCGGACTTCGACGAGACGCCCCGGTTGCCGTGCTTGGCCACCGTGGCGCCGGCGGCGGCCGCCACGAAGGCCGAGGCGGTGGAGATGTTGAAGGTGTGGGAGGCGTCTCCCCCCGTGCCGACGATGTCCACGAAGTGCGGGTTGTGCGCAACGTCCACCCGCGTGCACAGTTCCCGCATCACCGTCGCGGCGGCCGAGATCTCGCCGATGGTTTCCTTCTTGACGCGCAGGCCGGTGAGGATGGCGGCGGTCATGACCGGCGTGATCTCGCCCTTCATGATCAGCCGCATCAGGTGCAGCGTCTCGTCGTGGAAGATCTCCCGGTGTTCGATGGTCCTTTGCAGCGCTTCCTGGGGGGTGATCATGGCGTGTCCTTGAAAGTCCGAAAAATCGTTCACCGCGGAGGACACGGAGGACGCAGAGGAGAACGGGAGCAATTCACTCGTTTCCTCGTCGCCTTTCTCCGTGTCCTCTGCGTCCTCCGTGGTGAATCAGTCTTGCAGGAAGTTCCTCAGCAGGTCGTGGCCCCGCTCGGTCAGGATGGATTCCGGATGGAACTGGACGCCTTCGACGGCGAATTCCCGGTGGCGAACGCCCATGATTTCCCCATCCTCCGTCCATGCGGTGATTTCCAGGCAGGCGGGCAGGGTTTCGCGGCGGATGGCCAGCGAGTGGTAGCGGGTCGCCGTCAGGGGATTCGGGAGGCCCCGGAACACGCCCTTGTCGGCATGGTGGATGGGGGAGAGCTTGCCGTGCATGGGCACCCGGGCGCGGACGATCTCGCCCCCGAAGGCGGCGCCGATGCTCTGGTGCCCCAGGCAGACGCCGAGCAGGGGGATCTTGCCGGCGAAATCGCGGATCACGGCCACGGAAACCCCGGCCTCCGCCGGCGAGCAGGGGCCCGGCGAGATGACGATGCGGTCCGGCTGCATCGCCGCGACCTCCCGGCAGGTGATGGCGTCGTTGCGGTAGACCCGCACCTCCTCGCCCAGCTCCCCGAAGTACTGGACCAGGTTGTAGGTGAAGGAGTCGTAGTTGTCGATCATCAGCAGCATGGCGGCCTCCCCCTCACTCGAAGCGCGTGTCCAGGCCGCCCTCGGCCATCTCGGCGGCGCGCAGCTGCGCGCGGGCCTTGCTGAGCGTTTCCTGCCACTCGGCGTCCGGGTCCGAGTCGGCGACGATGCCGGCGCCGGCCTGCACGAAGATCCGGCCGCCCTTGAGCACCGCGGTGCGGATCGCGATGGCGAGGTCCATGTCGCCGTTGAAGCCCAGGTAGCCGACGGCGCCGGCATAGACGCCGCGCTTGGTGGGTTCCAGTTCGTCGATGATCTCCATGGCCCGCACCTTGGGCGCGCCGGAGACCGTGCCGGCGGGGAAGGATGCCTTGAGCACCGAGACGGCGCCCTCGTCCTCGCGCAGCGTGCCCTCCACGTTGGAGACGATGTGCATGACGTGGGAATAGCGCTCGATGGTGAAGCTCTCGGTGACCTTCACCGAACCCACCTTGGCGACCCGGCCCACGTCGTTGCGGCCCAGGTCCAGCAGCTGCAGGTGCTCCGCCCGCTCCTTCTGGTCGGCCAGCAGGTCGGCCGCCAGGGCTTCGTCCTCGGCCGCCGTGGCGCCCCGCCTGCGGGTCCCGGCGATGGGGCGCACGGTGACCCGGCGCTGTCCCGCGTTGCGGCCCCCTTCGTCCTCCAGCCGGACCAGGATCTCGGGCGAGGCGCCGACCACCTGGAAGTCCTCGAAGTCGAAGAAGAACATGTAAGGGGAGGGATTCAGGGTGCGCAGCGCCCGGTAGAGGGCCAGCGGCGAGGCCTGGAAGGGCTTGCTCATCCGCTGGGAGAGCACCACCTGCATGACGTCCCCGTCCAGGATGTATTCCTTGGCGCGGCGCACGGCGGCCTTGAAGGCCTCCTCGCCGAATTCGGACTCGGCCGGGGCGCTTTCCCGGACGGTGTCCTCCGGGATGGCGACCGGCGCGCGCAGCTTCGCCAGCAGTTCCTTCAGGCGGGCCTGGGCCTGCCGCCAGGCGCCCGGGAAACCCGGCTCCGCGAAGACCACCAGGGTCAGCTTGCCGGAGAGGTTGTCCACGATCGCGATCTCCTCCGACAGGGTCAGGAGGATGTCGGGGGCGCCGATGGGATCGGGCTTTTCCACGCCGGCGAGCTTGGGTTCGATGGCGCGCACCGTGTCGTAGCCGAAGTAGCCGACGAGGCCGCCGCAGAAGCGGGGCAGCCCCGGCAGGTCCGGCACCTTGAAGCGGGCCATGAACTCCGAGATGTAGGACATCGGGTTGGTGTGGTCCCGCCGTTCCGCCACCCGGTTGCCGGAGAGCATCAGGATCGTCGAGCCATAGACGGCGATGCGGGTGGGGCTGGAGAGGCCGATGAAGGAGTAGCGGCCGAAGCGCTCGCCGCCCTGGACCGATTCCAGCAGGTAGGAGTAGGGGCCGCCGGCGAGCTTCAGGTAGATGGACAGCGGCGTGTCCAGGTCGGCGAAGGTCTCGAGGGTGACGGGAATCCGGTTATGGCCCTCCAGGGCCAGCCGGTTGAATTCGGATTCGTTCATGGGGGCTCCACGAAAGGCTTTGCAAACGAAGGGATGCGCGCGGGATGCGAGGCGGCGCGCAGGCGCGAAGGGTCAGAGCCAGCGCCAGGGACGCCAGGGCCAGGCCTCCGCCCCGAGGGCGAATTTCTTCGTCGTTTGCAGGTTGTCGTGCAGCACTTTTGCGTGGGGTCTATGCGCGTTTCAGACGGCTCGCCGCTTCGGCGAGGTCCGCAACTATAGCATCGGCCTCCAGCTTGCGCACGTCACGGCCCTCGTTGTAGCCGTAGGGGACCAGGAAGACGCGGCAGCCGGCGGCGCGGGCGGCATGGAAGTCGTGGATCGAGTCGCCGACCATCAGCGTGTCGGCCGGAGAGACCCCGAGGCGCCCGCAGGCCCAGACCAGGGGCATGGGATCCGGCTTCTGGCGGGGCAGGGTGTCGCCGCTGACCACCGCCGAAAAGTAGGGGGCGAGGCCGGTGCGCTCGAGCAGCGGTTCGGTGAAGGAGGCCGCCTTGTTGGTGATGCAGGCCAGCGGCATGCCCATGGCCTTCAGGGCCTCGAGGCCCTCCCGCACGCCGGGATAGGGGGCCGCCGCCCGCCCGTTGGTCTCGGCGTAATGCCTGCGGAAGGCGGCCAGCGGCTCCGCCGGCGGCGGCGCGGGATCGTCCGCCGCCTCCAGGGCGCCGGCCAGCACCCGTTTGACCAGGTTCGGGATGCCGCGCCCCACGTAGGCCCGGATGTCCTCGATCCGGACCTCCGGACGGCCGATCTCCCGCAGCATGCCGTTGGCCGCGGCGTGGAGGTCCAGCACCGTGTCGAGCAGCGTACCGTCCAGGTCGAGCAGGACGGCGCGGACGGGGATTCCCACAGTCGCTTCGGGCCCGGGTTTCACCACAGAGGACGCAGAGGGCACAGAGGACACCATTCGAAGTACTGCAAGGCCAAACCGGACCTCGGCGAAATTCTTCGCATTGGTTCTGCCTTTCTCCGCGTGCTCTGCGTCCTCTGTGGTGGAAAGTTTGTGGTCAGACCTTCGCCAGTTCCGCGCGCAGCGCGGCGATGATCGAATCGTAGCGGTGCGGGTCGCCGTCCTTGCCGGCCCCGTAGACCGCGGAGCCGGCGACGAAGGTGTCGGCGCCCGCCCGGGCGATCTCGGCGATGTTGTCGGTCTTCACCCCGCCATCGATTTCCAGCAGGATCTCGCGGCCGGTGCGGGCCTTCCAGGCATCGATCTTCCGCCGCGCCTCGGTGAGCTTCGCCAGCGCTTCCGGGATGAACTTCTGCCCTCCGAAGCCCGGGTTCACGGACATCAGCAGCACGATGTCCAGCTTGTCCATCACATGGTCCATGTAGTGCAGCGGCGTGGCCGGGTTGAAGACGAGGCCCGCCTTGCAGCCGCTCTCGCGGATCAGCGCCAGGGAGCGGTCCACATGCTCGGAGGCTTCCGGATGGAAGGTGATCACGTCCGCCCCCGCCTTGGCGAAGTCGGGGATGATGCGGTCCACCGGCTTCACCATCAGGTGCACGTCGATGGTCGCCTTGGTCAGGGGCCGGATGGCCTCGCAGACCAGCGGACCGATGGTCAGGTTGGGGACGTAATGGTTGTCCATCACGTCGAAGTGGATCCAGTCCGCACCGGCGGCGATGACGTCGGTCACCTCCTGGCCCAGCCTGGCGAAATTGGCGGAGAGGATGCTCGGGGCGATGCGGAATCGGTTGTCCACGGTGCGGGTTCCGGAGAGGGTTATAAGTTGATCCCGATTTTATCGGGACGATCCATCAGCAGCGCTAATTTCTTCTGATGCTGGGCATAAGGGAGCCGCGGCAACGCGGCGTCGGCCCGTCCACGGGAAGGAGTGGAATTCCTGCACCGCCCGGGTGGTTGCGGGCGGACCGGCAATCGTGTCAAATCGGCGGGTTTCCAACCCCGCATCGCACGGACATCCACCCCATGGCAGAGGCCACCAAGCACGAAATACGGGTCCAGGTGAAGACCCAGTACGTGCCGGAGCAGTCGGACCCGGACAACGGCCGGCACGTCTTCGCCTACACGATCAACATCACCAACCTCGGGAACGTCCCGGCACAGCTGATTTCCAGGCACTGGGTCATCACCGATGCCGACGGCAAGGTCCAGGAGGTGCGCGGCCTCGGCGTCGTCGGCCACCAGCCCCTGCTGCAGCCGGGCGAGAGCTTCGAATACACCAGCGGCTGTTCCCTGGCCACGCCGGTGGGCACCATGCGCGGCAGCTATCAGATGACCGCCGAGGACGGCTCCCAGTTCGACGCCCCCATCGCCGAGTTCGTGCTGTCGATGCCGCGCACGCTGCACTGAGCGGCGCGCACGGTACCTCCCGCGGAATGAGCCTGCGCCACAGCTACACGCTGATCGCGCCCTTCTACGACGGCTTCCTCGCCTTCGCCACCCGGGCCGCGCGGGCGCGCAGCCTCGCCGGACTGGCGGAGTCCCGTCCGGGCCGGGTGCTGCTGCTGGGTGTCGGCACGGGGCTGGACCTGCCCCACCTGCCGCCGCGGCACCGCTACGTGGGCCTGGACCTCACGCCGGCCATGCTCGCCCGGGCCCGCCGGCGGGCCCGCGGCGGACCCACCGACCTCGTCCAGGGCGATGCCATGCGGCTGCCCTTCCGCGACACCGCCTTCGATGCCGTCGTCCTGCACCTGATCCTCGCCGTGGTCCCCCATCCGGAGCGCTGCCTCGCCGAGGCCGCCCGGGTGCTGCGTCCCGGCGGCGTCGCCCTCGTCTTCGACAAGTTCCTCAAGCCGGGGGAAACCGGCGGCTGGCGCCGGCTCGCCAATCCAGTCTCGCGGCGCATCGCGACGCGCCTGGACGTGGTGTTCGAGGAAGTGCTGCGGGCCGCGCCCTCCTTGACCGTCCGCAGCGACGAACCGGCGATGGCCGGCGGCTGGTTCCGGCTGATCCGGCTGGAGAAGTAGGCCCGCCCCTCCCTACCTCCCCTCGCGGGGAGGAGTTTCAATGATCGCTGCGCTCACAGGTCACGGGGAGCGATATCCGTGTGCCGGAGCGGATTGCGCCTTCGGCGCGTGCCGCTTTGCCTTGGGGCGGCCCGGCGGCAAAGCTCTGCGGGTGGGGAGCGCTCCCCACCGCCCACCCCGTATGGCGACGGCGGAAGGGCGGGTGCCCTGCAAACGTCCCTTTCCTGGTGCCCCTCGGTGTCTTGCCGGTTCTCGTTGCTACGAGCCGCGGCAACCGCCCGGGGCGCGCGCCATCCTTCGGTCAGCTCCGGTAATCGGCGTTGATCTTCACGTAGTCGTAGGAGAAGTCGCAGGTCCACACCTGTCCGCGCGCCGATCCCCGGCCCAGGTCGATGCGCACCCGGATCTCCGCCGGCTTCATGACGCGGGCACCGTCCGCCTCCCGGTAGGCCGGCGAGCGTCCGCCCTTCTCGGCCACCAGGATCTCCTCGCCGCCGCTGCCCAGCCACAGGCGGACCCGGGCCACGTCCAGGTCGCCGAGACCGGCATTGCCGATGGCGCCCAGGATGCGGCCGAGATTGGGGTCGGAGGCGAAGAAGGCCGTCTTCACCAGCGGCGAATGGGCGACGGCGTAGCCGACGGCCTTGCATTCCTCCTTTGTGCGCCCCCCTTCGACGGCGACTTCGATGAACTTGGTGGCGCCCTCGCCGTCCCGCACGATGGCCTGGGCAAGTTCCCGGGCGACCCCCACCACCGCATCCCGGAAGCCCTCCCAGCCCGGAGAGGATTCGTTGTCGAAGGCCGCCCCGGACTTCCCCGTCGCTACCAGGACGAAGGAATCGTTGGTGGAGGTGTCGCCATCCACGGTCACGCAGTTGAAGGATTCGTCCGCCACCTCCCGGACCAGGCGCTTCAGCAGCAGGGGGTTCACCAGGGCGTCCGTGGCCACGAAGCCCAGCATGGTGGCCATGTTGGGCTTGATCATTCCGGCACCCTTGGCGATGCCCGTGACGGAGACGGTGCGGCCGCCCGCCTCGATCCGGCGCGAGGCCGCCTTGGCCACGGTATCCGTCGTCATGATGGCGTGGGCCGCCGCGTGCCAGCCGTCGGCGGCCAGCGCCGTGAGGCAGCGCGGCAGGCCCGCCTCGATGCGGTCCACGGGCAGCGGCTCCATGATCACGCCGGTGGAGAAGGGCAGCACCTGCTCCGCCCGGATGTCCATCAGGCGGGCGACGGCCGCGCAGGTCCGCCGGGCGCCCTGCAGGCCCTCCTCGCCGGTGCCGGCGTTGGCGATGCCGGTGTTCACCACCAGGGCGCGGATCTCCCCGGTTTCCAGGTGCTGGCGGCAGAGCAGCACCGGCGCGGCGCAGAAGCGGTTGCGGGTGAAGACCCCGGCCACCCGGCTGCCGGGGGCCAGTTCGACCAGCGTCAGGTCGCGCCGGTCCGCCTTGCGGATACCGGCCTCGGTGACGCCTAGGCGGACGCCGGCGACGGGATGCAGGGCTTCGGGAGCGGGGGTGGCGTAATTGACGGGCATGGCGGGGTTCCTGATGCGGAAGGCCGAAAAGGCAAAAGCTTAACGCAGCGGCCGCGGAGTTCGCAGGGGTTTCCGGGAAAATCGGCCGCTCCGGGAGTCCTGCTGGACCGGGTGGGCGTCGTCACGGGCCTGGTTCGGTGGTGCCGGTGACGCCGGCGAAAAGCCGAACCACCATGCCACCGAGGGGCACCGGGGGACACCAGGGGGGGCGGGGAAGACATTGGCATCGCGGCGACGATGAAAACGGCGGAGTGGCCCGAGGATGGAAACCCGGGTGCCGCGCCACGAACACGGCACGGGCCCCCTGCCTTCCTTTGCGGCCCTCTGCGCCTTCGCGCTATTGCGGTGGGGGGTATCCACCCTAACCGAACACCGTACTCCAGAGCCTGCGCACGGCCTCGATGCGGCCTTCCACGCTGGCGCGCTCGACGCGGCTCTTCTGGCCGTTCAGGCGCAGGGCGTGCTGCAGGCGGCGGTATTCCCGGTAGGCCTCGCGGACCTCCTCGGCCAGGGGCCGGGGGATCAGGCCCAGGTCGGCGGCGA
This sequence comes from Rhodocyclaceae bacterium, assembly GCA_016791145.1. Taxonomy (GTDB): domain Bacteria; phylum Pseudomonadota; class Gammaproteobacteria; order Burkholderiales; family Rhodocyclaceae; genus JAEUNJ01. Next base: position 8,141 of record JAEUNJ010000194.1, read on the forward strand.
TGCCCAGCAGCGCGATGTTGCCCAGGTTCCCGGTCAGTGCCGGGTGTTCGTGGGCATGCCCCAGGATCAGGTACTGGACCATGAATTCCACGTCGATGAGGCCGCCCGGGTCGTGCTTCAGGTTGAACACCCGGTCCCGCTGGTCGGGCCGCGTGCCGTGGGCGTCGGTCATCTTCGCGCGCATGGCCAGCACTTCCCCGGCCAGCTTCGCCAGGTCCCGCTCCTGGCGCAGGACCTCGATGCGGATGTCCTCGAAGGCGCGGCCGACCGCCGGGTCGCCGGCCGAGAACCGCGCCCGGGTCAGGGCCTGGTGTTCCCACACCCAGGCCGACTCCAGCTGGTACCGGCGGAACATGGCCATGGAACTGACCACCAGCCCGGAGTCCCCGTTCGGACGCAGCCGCAGGTCCGTCTCGAAGAGCTGGCCGGCCGAGGTCTGGGCGGAAAGCCAGTTGTTCAGCCGGGTGGAGAGGCGGGCGTAGTTCTCCGCCGCGCCGGGCGCGTCGTCGTCGTAGAGGAAGACCAGGTCCAGGTCGGAGGCGTAGCCCAGCTCCTTGCCGCCCAGCTTCCCGTAGCTGACGATGGCGAAGCGCGGCGTGTCCCGGTGGCGCTTGAGTACCTTCCGCCAGGTGAGCTTCAGGGCCTCGTCGAGCATGATGTCGGCCAGTTCCGACAGGTGGTCCGACAGGCGGACCAGGGGCAGCAGGCCCGAGAGGTCCTGGGTCAGCAGCCGGAAGACCTTGGCATGGTGGGCCTCGCGCATCAGGTCCATCTGGCGCTCCATGTCCGGCTCCACCTCGTCCAGCGTGTCGGCGAGCTGGGTGCGGAAGGCCGGCCAGTCGGGCGCCGTCTCCAGGATGCGGGCGTCGAGCAGCTCGTCGAGCAGCACCGGATGGCGCTGCAGGTAGCCGGCCGCCCAGCTGGAACTGCCGACCAGGTGGGCCACCTTCTCCAGGGCCTGGGGATATTGCTGGAGCAGCGCCAGGTAGGCGCCGCGCCGGCTGATCGCCTCCAGCAGGTCCAGCATCCGCTGCAGCGTGGCATCCGGGTCGGGCTGGGCCGCCGCGGCCGCGATGATCTGGGGCACCAGGGCGTCGCAGCGGCCGCGCAGGGCGTCCGGCATCTGCTGGTAGCGCGGGCTGGCGCGCAGGTTGGCGAGCCGCTCCGCCGCCGCCGGGGCGTCGTGGAAACCCAGACCCGCCAGCTCGCCCATGGACTGCTCGCCCCCGTCGGCGCCGCGCCAGACACCTTCCAGCCGGTGGCCGTCCCGGCGCGGGTCGGCGAATACGGCCTCGAAGTGGCGGGAGACGCTGCCCCGGTGGTCGTCGAGTTCGGCGAGCAGGGCCTCGTAGCTCGCAAAGCCCATGGCCCGGGCCACCAGGGCCTGGTCCGCCGCCGATCCCGGCAGGTGGTGGGTCTGGGCGTCGTCCAGGTATTGCAGGCGGTGCTCGAGCCGGCGCAGGAAGTCGTAGGCCGAGGCCAGTTCCCGCTCCGCCTCGTGGCCCAGGATGCCCCGCTCGGCGACCAGGGACAGGACCTTGAGGGTCGGCTTCACCTGCAGGGCCCGGTCGCGGCCGCCGCGGATCAACTGGAAGACCTGGGCGATGAACTCGATCTCGCGGATCCCGCCCGGCCCCAGCTTGATGTTGCCCGCCATGTCCTTGCGCGCCACCTCGCGGCGGATCTGGGCGTGCAGGTCGCGCATGGCGTTGATGGCCCCGAAGTCCAGGTAGCGCCGGAACACGAAGGGGCGGCGGATGGACTCCAGCCCCTCCAGGCGGTCGGCCCGGGCCGGGACCGTCAGCGGCCGGGCCTTGATCCAGGCATAGCGCTCCCACTCGCGGCCCTGGGTGTAGAAGTAGTTCTCCAGCATCTCGAAGCTGCAGACCAGGGGGCCGGAGTCGCCGTTCGGGCGCAGGCGCATGTCCACCCGGAAGACCTGGCCGTCCCCGGTGACGTCGGCGATGGCGTTGATGAGGCCGCGGCCCAGCCGGGTGAAGTACTCGAAATTGGAGATGGAGCGGGGCCCGTCGGTTTCCCCGTCCTCCGGATAGACGAAGATCAGGTCGATGTCGGAGGAGACGTTGAGCTCCCGTCCGCCCAGCTTGCCCATGCCGATGACGATCAACTCCTGGGCCTCGCCTTCGGCATTGCGCGGCGTGCCGTGGCGCTCGCCCAGGGCGGCCCCGACCACCCGCAGCGCGGTGTCCACGGCGGCCTCGGCGATGACCGTCATGGTCTCCGTCACCTCGGCGAGGCTCGCCCGGCCGGCCAGGTCCCGCGCGCAGGCCTGGGCGTAGGCCCGCTGCTTCATCCGGCGCAGCACCGGCTTCAGGTCGTCCTCGCCGATCCGCTGCCCGGAAAGCCAGGCGGCCAGGGCCGCCGCGTCCATGGGGGCATCCCAGGCGGCTTCCACTTCCTGTTGCAGGTCGGGACGCGCTTCGAACAGGCGCGCCAGGTGGCGGGAGAAGGGCAGGACGTCGGCCAGGGAGGGCATGCGGTAGAATTTTTTCGACTGTCTGGTCATTCTAGCGCGGCCACCCGCGCCGCCCATGCCGTCCATTTCCTTTGCCGCCCGGTTCCGCAAGCTCGCAGGTTCGCGCTGGCCCAGGCGCCTGTTGCTCCTGCTGGTGTGGACGGCGACCCTCGGCTACTTCGCGTTCGCGCTGGTCTTCCTGACCCTGCGCTACGCCATCCTGCCGCACATCGCGGACTACCGGGGCGACCTGGAGAAGGCCCTCGGATCGGCCTTCCGGCTCCCCGTCACCGTGGCCGGCATCGAGGCCCAGTGGCAGGGCCTGCGTCCCCAGCTCCTGCTGCGCGGGCTGAAGGTCAGCGATGCCGAGGGACGCCCGGCCCTGGGCTTCGACCAGGTGGACGCCATCGTGTCCTGGACCAGCCTGCTCTACCTGGACCTGCGCCTCTACCGGCTGGAGATCGTCGCGCCGGAACTGGCCATCCGCCGGGACGCCCAGGGCCGCTTCTTCGTCGCCGGCCTGCCCGTGGCCGCCCAGGCCCAGGGGGACGACTTCTCCGACTGGCTGCTGGACCAGGACCAGGTGGTGATCCGCGACGCCACCATCACCTGGACGGACGAACTGCGCGGCGCCCCGCCCCTGGCCCTGGGGCGCCTCAACTTCAAGCTGGAGAACGACGGCAACCGGCACCGCTTCGGCCTGGTCGCCGATCCGCCGCGGGCCCTGGCGGCCCGCCTGGACATCCGCGGCGACTTCAAGGGGCGCGACCTGGACGAACTGGAGGCCTGGAAGGGCCAGGCCTACCTGGAACTCGACTATGCGGACCTGGCCGTCTGGCGGACCTGGGTGGACTACCCCGTCGACCTTCCCCGGGGCAGCGGCGGGCTGCGCCTGTGGGCCGGCTTCGCGCGCAAGGAGCTGACCAGCCTGACCGCCGACCTGGCCCTGGCCGACGTGCACCTGCGCCTGCGGCCGGACCTGCCGATGATGGAACTCGACGGCCTGACCGGCCGCTTCTCCGGCCGGCGCATCGCCGGCGGCTACGAGGCCTCCGCCCGGCGGCTCACCATGTCGGCCCGGGGCAGCGGCGTCATGGCGCCGACCGACTTCCAGCTGCGCTGGCTGACCGGCGCCGACGGCAAGCCGCCCCAGGGCAGCCTCACCGCCGGCGGGCTGGACCTGGCCGTGGTCTCCCGCCTGGCCAGTTTCCTGCCCCTGGATGCGGGACTGCGCGAGCGGCTCGAGGCGCTGCAACCGCGGGGTCACTTCCGTGACATGAAGATCGAATGGCGGGGCGGGGAGGGCGGCGTCGCCGCCTATTCCGCCCGGGGCGGCTTCGACGGCGTCGGCATCAGGCCCCACGGGCGCCTCCCGGGCTTCGAGGGCCTCTCCGGCACCCTGGAGGCCACCGACAAGGGCGGCAGCCTGCACCTTGCCGGCCAGCGCCTCGCCGTGGACCTGCCCCTGGTGTTCCCGCAGCCGCGCATCGCCCTGGACCGGCTCGACCTGGAGGCAACCTGGAAACTCGAGGCGGGCCGCGTCGAGGCGAAGCTGGTGCGCGCCGCCTTCGCCAACGCGGACGCGACCGGCGAGGCCAGCGGCAGCTACCGGAGCCGGCAGGGCGGCGCCGGCGACATCGACCTCACGGCGAAACTCACCGGCGCCGACGGCACCGCCGTCTGGCGCTACATGCCGTCCGTGGTGGGCAAGGACGTGCGCGACTGGCTGCGCGACTCGATCAAGGCCGGCCGGGCCGACGAGGCGACGCTGCGCCTGAAGGGCGACCTGGACCGCTTTCCGTTCGCCGACGGGTCCGGGGTCTTCGACATCCGCGGCCGGTTCCGCGATGCGGTGCTGAGCTACGCGACCGGCTGGCCGGGCATCGACGGCATCGCCGGCACCCTGGAGTTCCTCGGGCCGCGCATGACCATCCGGGCGTCGAAGGGGCGCATCCTCGGCGTCGGCGTGGGGGAGGTGAAGGCGGAGATCCCCGACCTGACCGTCTCCGAGGAGGTGATCGTCATCGGGGGCCGGGCCCGGGGCCCGACGGCCGACTTCCTGAAGTTCATCGAGGCCAGCCCGGTGGGGGACTACATCGACCACTTCACCGAACCGATGGAAGCCGAGGGGAACGGCGACCTGGACCTGAAGCTCACCCTGCCGCTGCGCAAGCTGGAGGCCACCCGGACGGCCGGCCGCTACCGCTTCGAGGGCAACCGGCTGACGGTGGATCCCGACCTGCCGCCGCTCTCCGACGTGCGGGGGGAACTGCGCTTCACCTCGGACGCCATGGAGGCCCGCGGCATCCGCGCCCAGCTCCTCGGCTCGCCGATGACGGTGGACGTGAAGACCCAGGGCGACGGCCAGGTCCTCGTCAATGCCGCCGGCGAGATGGCCGTCTCGGCCCTGCGCCGGCAGTGGCCGGTGCCGGGCATGGAACACCTTTCGGGGGCGACCCGCTGGGCGGGGACCGTGCGGGTCCGCAAGCGCAGCGCCGAGGTGCGCATCGCCAGCAACCTGCAGGGCATTGCCTCCAGCCTGCCGGAACCCTTCAACAAGGCGACCACGGAGGCCGTGGATTTCCGCTTCGAGCGCAAGGCGGCGCCCGAACCGGCCCGCGCCGTCCCGCCGGGCCGCCGCCCGGCCGCCGCCGGCCCCGCCCCCGCGGCGCTGCCCTCGGCCCAGCGCGACATGGTCGAGGTAGGCTACGGCCGGGCGCTGACGGCGCAATTCGTGCGGCGGGCCGAGGGGGACCGCAAGGTCCTCGAGCGGGGCGTCGTGGGCGTCGGCGACGTGGCCGCCGCGCTGCCGGACAAGGGGCTGCTGCTGGCCGCCAACCTGAAGCGCATCGACGCGGACTTCTGGCGGCGCACGATGGCCGGGGCCAACGGCAACGGCGATGCGGCGCCGCTGCCGCCGGTGACCCTGGACCTGCGGGCGGCGGAACTCACCGCCTACGGCAAGACCCTCCACGACCTGAAGCTCGCCGGTGCCCAGCAGGGCAGCCACTGGCGGGCCGACGTGGCGAGCCGGGAGATGGCGGGCAAGGTGGAATGGATCGCGGAAGGCTCCGGGCGCCTGGTGGCCCGGCTCGCCCGGCTGAGTGTCCCGGACACGGCCCGGGAGCAGCTCGCCCAGGGAGAGGCCCTGGGCGAGCTGCCGGCCATCGACCTGGCGGTGGACCAGTTCCTGGTGCGCGGCAAGAACCTGGGCGAGGTGCGGCTGGTGGCGGAGAACCGCGACGGCGCCTGGAATGCCCGCCTGGCCATCCAGAACGAGGACGGGGACCTGGGCGGCGAGGGGCGCTGGCGGCCGAGCCCGACCGCCCCCGACACGCGCCTCGACTTCACCCTCAATGCGAAGAGCATCGAGAAGCTCCTTGCCCGGCTGGGCTACGAGGAGGCGGTGCGGCGCGGCACGGCGACCCTGGCCGGGCAGCTCTCCTGGGCCGGCGCGCCCTTCGCCATCGACTATCCGAGCCTCTCCGGCCAGATGAAGCTGGAGGCCCGCGGCGGCCAGTTCAACAAGCTGGAGCCCGGCGTCGGCCGCCTGCTCGGCGTGCTGAGCCTCCAGTCGTTGCCGCGGCGCATCACCCTGGATTTCCGCGACATCTTCAGCCAGGGCTTCGCCTTCGACGCCATCGACGGGACCATGAAGCTCAACCGCGGCATCATCGACACCCAGGACCTGCGCATCCAGGGGCCCGCCGCCAAGGTGCTGATGACCGGCACGGCGAACATCTCGGCCGAGACGCAGAACCTGCGCGTCCTGGTGCAGCCGGCCATCGGCGAGACCATCGCCACCGGCGTCATCCTGGCCAACCCGGCCATCGGCGCCGCCGCCTGGCTGTTCAACCGCATGTTCGGCACGCCGCTGGACAAGGTATTCGCCTTCGAGTACTCGGTGACCGGCACCTGGGCCGACCCGAAGGTGGAGAAGATCCAGGGCAGGACCGAGTCCGCCCGCCAGGAGGGAACGCCATGACAGCCCGGATCGCCGCCGTCCAGATGATCTCCGGGCCCGCGGTGGGCCCCAATCTCGCCACCGCCCGACGGCTGGTGGCCATGGCGGCGGCGGAGGGCGCCCGCCTGGTGGCGCTGCCGGAGTACTTCCCGCTCATCGGCGCCGGCGATGCCGACCGCCTGGCCGCCCGGGAGCGGGAGGGGGCCGGCCCCATCCAGGACTTCCTGGCCGAGGCCGCGCGCCGGGAGGGCATCTGGCTGGTCGGCGGCTCCATCCCCCTGTTCGCCGACGATCCCGCCAGGCTGCGCAACACCTGCCTGGTCTTCGACGAGCGGGGAGAGCGGGTGGCCCGCTACGACAAGATGCACCTGTTCGGCTTCGCGAAGGGCGAGGAACGCTACGACGAGGCGGCCACCATCGAGGCGGGCAGCCGCCCGGTGGCCCTGGACACCCCCTTCGGCCGCCTGGGGCTGGCCATCTGCTACGACCTGCGCTTTCCCGAGCTCTTCCGCCGCCTGGGCACCGTGGACCTGCTGGTGATCCCCGCCGCCTTCACCGACACCACGGGCCGCGCCCACTGGGAGATGCTGCTGCGCGCCCGGGCCGTGGAGAATCAATGCTATGTTCTCGCCTCGGCCCAGGGCGGCCGGCACCCCAGCGGACGCATGACCCACGGCAACAGCATGGTCATCGACCCCTGGGGCGAGGTGCTCGCCCGACTGGACAAGGGCGAGGGCGTGGCGGCGGCCGACCTGGATGCGCATCGGATCGCCGAGGTCCGGCAGAGCCTGCCGGCCCTGCGGCACCGCCGCCCCGACCTGACCTGAACCCCCGAGACACGCGCCGCCCCCGGCGACGAGGAACCCCATGAAACGCGAAGACACCGCCTCCCTCTACCGCACCGCCGAGCAATGCCTGCTGGCGCCCTACGACCTGACGCCGCGCCAGCTCGAGGGCGTCTTCGGCCGCCTGTTCGGCCACCGGGTCGACTACGCCGACCTCTATTTCCAGTACGCCCGTTCCGAGGCCTGGAGCCTGGAGGAGGGCATCGTCAAGTCGGGCAGCTTCAACATCGAGCAGGGCGTCGGCGTGCGCGCCATCTCCGGCGAGAAGACCGCCTTCGCCTATTCCGACGACATTTCCCTGCCGGCCTTGAATTCCGCCGCCTCGGCGACCCGGGCCATCGCCGCCCAGGGCGTCGCCGGCCTGGTGCCCATGCTGACCAAGCGGGCCGTGCCGGCGCTCTACGGGGCGGCCGACCCCATCGCCTCGCTCTCCGACCAGCAAAAGGTGGACCTGCTGCAGCGCCTGGAAGGCTTCGCCCGGGCCGCGGACCGCCGGGTCGCCGAGGTGATGGCCCACGTGGCGGGCACCTGGGAGGTGGTCCTGGTGGCCCGCTCCGACGGCCACCTGGCCGCCGACGTGCGGCCCCTGGTGCGCGTCTCCCTCACCGTCATCATGGAGGAGAAGGGCAAGCGCGAGCAGGGCTCCAGCGGCGGCGGCGGCCGCTTCGACTACGCCTATTTCACCGACGCCGTGCTGAAGGACTACGCGCAGAAGGCGGTGCACCAGGCGGCCACCAACCTGCGCGCGAAGCCGGCCCCGGCCGGCACCATGACCGTCGTGCTCGGCTCCGGCTGGCCCGGCATCCTGCTCCACGAAGCCATCGGCCACGGCCTGGAGGGCGACTTCAACCGCAAGGGCAGTTCCACCTTCTCCGGTCGCATCGGCGAGCGGGTCGCCGCCCCCGGCGTCACCGTGGTGGACGACGGCACCCTGCCCGACCGGCGGGGCTCCCTCTCCGTGGACGACGAGGGCAACCCGACCCAGCGCACCGTGCTGATCGAGGACGGCATCCTGGTGGCCTACATGCAGGATTCGTTGAACGCGCGGCTGATGAAGACCGCGCCCACCGGCAACGGGCGGCGCGAATCCTTCGCCCACCTGCCGCTGCCGCGCATGACCAACACCGTCATGCTGAACGGCGACAAGGACCCGGCCGAGATCATCCGCTCGGTGAAGAAGGGTCTCTACGCCGTCAACTTCGGGGGCGGGCAGGTGGACATCACCAGCGGCAAGTTCGTGTTCTCGGCCGCCGAGGCCTACATGATCGAGGACGGCAAGGTCACCGACCCGGTGAAGGGCGCCACCCTGCTCGGCAACGGGCCCGACGTGCTGACCCGGGTCTCCATGATCGGCAACGACATGGCCCTGGACCCGGGCGTGGGCACCTGCGGCAAGGAAGGCCAGAGCGTGCCCGTCGGCGTGGGGCAGCCGACGCTGCGCATCGAGGGGCTGACCGTCGGCGGCACCGGGGGCTGAGTCCCGGCGCTTCGGCGGCAAAGACGGCAAAGGCAAGGCCCCACCGCGCAGGCGCAAAGGCGCAGAGGGCCGCGGAGAAAGGCGGGGCGCCTGGTTTTCGTGTGCGGCGCCGCCGCCGCGATGGCGGCCTGAATCGGCGTCCCGACCCATGAGGCCCGGAAGCGCCCGTCCTCCGCCGCCGAATTCCCTGCCATATCCGACCATGCCGGGAAAGACCGCAATTCGGTCCGGCCGGCATGCATCGGCAACTCGCCGCTCCCTACGGCAATGCCGAATCATCGCCCCATGCGAACGGTCGCCGAGACTCCCGTCTTCATCCGTGATGCCTCCGGGATCTGGTCCGACGCGGAACGCCAGGCCTTCATCAATTTCATCGCCGCCGATCCGGAAGCCGAAGGCATCATCCGCGGCAGCGGAGGCTGCCGGAAGGTCCGGTGGTCGAGGGCGGGATCGGCCAGCGGGGTGGGTCACGGACCTTCCATTTCCCGGCCGACGACGCGACGATCCGGCTGCTGATCGCCTACACGAAAGCCAAGTTCGACAACCTGCCGACTGCCTTCCTGGAGCAGTTGAGGAAAGGAGTGCAAGATGCCCTCTGACATGGAGAAGTTCCAGAAGGACCTGCTGGATTCGGTCAAGCAGATGCGCCGCGGCAAGGCTGCACGCTTCACGCAGGTGAATGTGCCGGAAGCAGCGGAAGTCCGTGCCCGCAGCGGTCTCTCGCAACGGGACTTCGCGAAGCTGCTCGGCGTATCCCCGCGCACCCTGCAGGATTGGGAACAGGGCCGTCGCGAACCGACCGGGGCCGCGAAAACCCTGCTCAAGGTGGCGGTCATGCACCCGGAATTCCTGCGCGAGATCCAGCAGGCCGGTGCATGACCGGCTTACGCCGCAGCCAGGCGGCACCGGTTCATGGTCAATCCCACCCTGGCCCCTTTCGCGCTCTTTCGCGCTTTCGCGCACCTTTCGCGCAGCGTCCAGCGACCGAAGGGAGCAAGGTCGAGCGCCATGTTATGCCTTCTTGGCAGGCTGCTTGGTAGTGGCTACCTTCTTCACCGCTCCTTTCTTACGCTGCCGTTCGTAGAAGACGGTGCCAGCTTCATAGTCGTGGACATTGCCAGGCGCAATGCCGACTCGCTTTTTCTTGGTGTTGAACTCGAGAAGAAATCCGGCCGCGCGGATCATTAGAGTTTCAACCTCCCGTTCGTGTTTTTTCTCGGAAACAACGTAGAACGAAAAATACTCAAGCTCAATGGACTGAGCTTTGTACCTTGCTTCAAGACGGGAGAATATGTTTCCTCTTCCAATGTAACGGGGACACCCCATCGAGTCGTGTGCGATGTAGACGCCCTGTGACGTAAGCCCCTCGGCTTTCAGGTGCGCCTTAACCTTGGCTAGGGAATCGAAGGGCAACTTCTCGCCAACCACACGAAAGAGATGTTCGGTCTTTGGAGGGCGACCTATGCCACGTTTTAGTTCGCCGTGCTGAACAGTCCAAGTCTTTCCGTCAGCATAGACCTGTCCTTTGACGACCTTAGTGGCAGGTGCTTTACGCTTAGACGCAGGTTTCTTCTTTGCGTGAGCTTTCGTTATCGTCATGAGAGGACACTCCAAATGTGGGGAAAGGCATAACGAATAGGGTTTCTCCGCCGGCGAAGGCGAGCGGGGAGGAAGGGTGCGGTCATGACGGCCGATAAACCTCGTTGGACTGAACCGCCAGCGTGGCGGTCCC
>JAEUNJ010000198.1 GCA_016791145.1 Rhodocyclaceae bacterium
GCGCTGACCCGCATCGCCAAGCACGTGAAGGCGGACCGGGACGCCAACCTGGTCGAGAAGAACGCCGACGGCGTGACGGTGAACCGCTGGAACACCACCGGATTCCTCGCCTCCTCGGCCTGCAACAACGAAACCGGTTACCTGACCCACAAGATCCTCCGTTCGCTCGGCAATGTAGCCTTCGATACGCAAGCCCGCATCTGACACGCCCCCACGGTATCCAGTCTGGGTCCGACATTCGGGCGTGGCGCGATGACCAACCATTGGGTCGACATCAAGAATGCCGACCTGGTGCTGATCATGGGCGGCAATGCCGCCGAGGCGCATCCCTGCGGCTTCAAATGGGTGGTCGAGGCGAAGAAGGACAGGAAGGCGAAGCTGGTCGTCGTCGACCCGCGCTTCACCCGGTCCGCTTCGGTGGCCGACTACTACGCGCCGGTCCGCGCCGGCGCCGACATCGCCTTCCTCGGCGGGGTGGTGAACTACCTGCTCGGCAGCGACAAGATCCACCATGACTACGTCAGGCACTACACCAATGCCAGCTTCCTGATCGACGAGGGCTTCAGGTTCGAGGACGGGTTGTTCTCCGGCTACAACGCGGAGAAGCGCAACTACGGCAAGGACACCTGGAAGTACCAGCTCGACAAGGACGGCTACGTCAAGGTCGACGAGACCCTGCAGAGCCCGAACTGCGTGTTCCAGCTGATGAAGCAGCACTTCAGCCGCTACACGCCGGAGATGGTCAGCAAGGTCAGCGGCACGCCCAAGGACCAGTTCCTGAAGGTCTGCGAGTACATCGCCGAGACGGCGGCGCCCAACAAGACCATGACCATCCTGTATGCGCTGGGATGGACGCAGCACACGGTCGGCTCGCAGAACATCCGCACCATGGCCATGATCCAGCTCCTGCTGGGCAACATGGGCATGGCGGGCGGCGGCATCAACGCCCTGCGCGGCCATGCCAACGTCCAGGGCATCACCGACCAGTGCCTGTACTCCGACAACCTGCCGGGCTACATCGGCGCGCCGACCGATGCCGACGTCGATCGCAAGACCTACCTGGAGAAGCGCACCCCGAAGGCCCTGCGGCCCAACCAGATGAACTTCCCGCAGAACTTCCCCAAGTGGTTCACCAGCCTGCAGAAGGCCTGGTACGGGAACGCGGCCACCGAGCAGAACGACTTCGCCTACGACTGGCTGCCCAAGCGGGACGGGGCCTACGACGTGCTGGCCCTGTTCGAGCGCATGCACCAGGGCAAGATGAACGGCTTCTTCTGCCAGGGCTTCAACCCCCTGGCCGCGGTGTCCAACAAGAAGAAGGTGGGCGACGCGCTCGGCAAGCTGAAGTACCTGGTCATCATGGACCCGCTGGTCACCGACACCTCGGAGTTCTGGAAGCCCCACGGCGAGTTCAACGAGGCCGACCCGGCCAAGATCCAGACCGAGGTTTTCCGCCTGCCGGCCACGCTGTTCGCCGAGGACACGGGCTCGTTCACCAATTCGGGCCGCGTCATCCAGTGGCACTGGAAGGCGGCGGACGGACCGGGCGAGACCCGTGGCGACATCGAGATCATGGCGGGGCTGTTCCTCAAGCTGAAGGAGATGTACGCCAAAGACGGCGGCAAGCTTCCCGAGCCCATCCTGAACCTCACGTGGCCGCACCGCATCGCCGCCAGGCCGTCCCCGGAAGAACTGCTGATGGAGATCTCCGGCAAGGCCCTGGGCGACGTCTTCGACCCGAAGGACAAGACCAAGGTCATCGCCAAGGCGGGCGAGCAGTTGGCCGGCTTCGCGCAGCTGAGGGACGACGGCAGCACCTCCTGCGGCAACTGGATCTACGGCGGCTGCTGGTCCCAGGCCGGGAATCTCACGGCGCGGCGCGACAATGCCGACCCGTCCGGCCTCGGCCAGACGCTGCTGTGGGGTTTCGCCTGGCCGGCCAACCGGCGCATCATCTACAACCGCGCCTCCTGCGACCTGGCCGGCAAGCCCTGGGATCCCAAACGGGCGGTGATCCGCTGGACGGGCACGGCCTGGGGCGGCAACGACGTGCCGGACATGCGGCCGGATGCGGCGCCCGACGAGGGGGTGATGCCCTTCATCATGGCCCCCGAGGGCGTGGCCCGGCTGTTCGCGCCGGCCATGGCCGACGGACCCTTCCCGGAGCACTACGAGCCCTTCGAGACGCCGCTGGACAAGAACCCCTTCCACCCCGGCAATCCGAAGGCGCTCTCCAATCCGGCGGCCCGGGTGTACAAGGGAGACATGGAGGTGTTCGGCAAGGCCAAGGACTTCCCCTTTGTTGCCACCACCTACCGGCTCGTGGAGCACTTCCACTACTGGTCGAAGCACGTGCGCATCAATGCCGTGCTGCAGCCCGAGCAGTTCGTGGAGATCGGCGAGGAACTGGCGAAGGAGAAGGGGATCGCCAATGGCGACCGGGTCAAGGTGCGCAGCAACCGCGGCTTCATCAAGGCGGTGGCCGTGGTCACCAAGCGGATCAAGGCCCTCGACGTGGACGGCAAGAAGGTCCACACCGTCGGCATCCCGATCCACTGGGGCTTCAAGGGCCTGACCAAGCCGGGCTTCATCACCAACACCCTGACCCCCTTCGTGGGCGACGCCAATTCGCAGACGCCGGAGTTCAAGGCGTTCCTGGTCAACCTCGAGAAGGCATGAGGACCATGCGAACGACCTTCCCCCCGGCCCCCTTCCCTGGGAAGGGGGTGACTCCTGTTCGCGGGCGCTGCCCGCTCCATATCCAGGCCGTTCCTCCTTGGGGCGGTCCTGCGGAGGAACCATGGCACTGCAATCCCTAGATATCGCGCGCCGCTCGGCCACCACCACGGAACCGCCGAAGATCCGCGAGACCACGGAAGTGGCCAAGCTGATCGACGTCTCGGCCTGCATCGGCTGCAAGGCCTGCCAGGCCGCGTGCATGGAGTGGAACGACCTGCGCGACGAGGTGGGCAGCTGCGTCGGCGTCTACGACAACCCGGCGGACCTGACGCCGAAGTCCTGGACCCTGATGCGCTTCGCCGAGGTGGAGCAGAACGGCAAGCTGGAATGGCTGATCCGCAAGGACGGCTGCATGCACTGCGCGGACCCGGGCTGCCTGAAGGCCTGCCCGGCCCCCGGCGCCATCATCCAGTACGCCAACGGCATCGTCGACTTCCACCAGGAGAACTGCATCGGCTGCGGCTATTGCGTCACCGGCTGCCCCTTCAACATCCCGCGCATCTCCAAGGAGGACAGCAAGGCATACAAGTGCTCGCTGTGTTCCGACCGGGTGGCCGTCGGCCAGGCGCCCGCCTGCGCCAAGGCCTGCCCGACCGGCGCCATCCAGTTCGGCTCCAAGGAGCAGATGAAGGACTACGCCGACAAGCGCATCGGCGACCTGAAGTCGCGCGGCTTCGAGAAGGCGGGGCTCTACGATCCGCCCGGCGTCGGCGGCACCCACGTGATGTACGTGCTGCACCACGCGGACCGGCCGCAGCTCTACAGCGGCCTGCCGGCCGACCCCTCGATCAGCCCGCTGGTCTCGCTGTGGAAGGGCTTCGCCAAGCCGCTGGCCACGCTCGCCCTGGCCGGGGTGGCCCTGGGCAGCCTGTTCCACTACATCACCAAGGGTCCGAACGAAGTCTCCAAGGAACTCGAGGACGAGATGGAAAAGGAGCAATGATGGCCCGCCCCCTTCGGTTCCCCCTCGCGGGGGAAAGCCCGCATGCTCGCTGCGCTCGCCAGTCACGGGGAGCGTCGGCCGTGCATCGCAGCGGTTGCGCGCTCCGCGCGCGCGCCGTCCCGGCTTGCGGCGGCGCTGCGCCGGGACTACTTGTTCGGGGGGAATTGCAATGACCCGCCCCCTTCGGTTCCCCCTCGCGGGGGAAAGCCTGCATGCTCGCTGCGCTCGCGAGTCACGGGGAGCGTCGGCCGTGCATCGCAGCGGTTGCGCGCTCGGCGCGCGCGCCGTCCCGGCTTGTGGCGGCGCTGCGCCGGGACTGCCTGTTCTGGAGGAATCCAAATGATCCGCAATCCGAAAGACCTGCAGCGCTATACGCCCCAGGAAAGGGCCAACCACTGGGTGGTGGGAATCTGCTTCATCCTCCTCGCCCTGTCCGGCCTGGCCTTCTTCCATCCGGCCTTCTTCCCGCTGTCACAGCTGTTCGGCGGGGCGGTCTGGGCGCGCATCCTCCATCCCTACCTGGGGGTGATCATGGCGGTGTCCTTCCTGGCCATGTTCTTCCGCTTCCGCCACCTGAACGCCATGACCCCGGCCGACAGGGAGTGGCTGAACCGGGTGGGCGAGATGGTGGACGGCAACGACCACAACATGCCGGAGCAGGGCAAGTACAACGGCGGCCAGAAGATGATGTTCTGGGCCCTGGCCGTCTGCGTGCTGCTGCTCGTCGTCTCCGGCGTGGTGATGTGGCGGGCCTGGTTCAATCTTCCCGTCGATATGGTGCGGCTGGGCAGCGTCCTCCACGCAGCGACGGCCGCGGTGATGATCGCCCTGATCTTCGTGCACGTCTATGCCGCCATCTGGACCAAGGGCACGATCCGCGCCATGTGGTACGGTACGGTCACCCGCGCCTGGGCCAAGCAGCACCACCGGGCCTGGTACCGCCAGGTGACCGGCGACAATCGCTGATCCCGACGATCCCTTGCCTGCGCGGACGCCTCCGGGCGTCCGCTTTTTTTCCGCCACCATGAACGCGACCCACCTCGAACCCCAAGCTCCGACCGTTCCCTCCCATGAGCCGCCGCGCATCGTGCTGCCTCATCGCGCCTCCGTGTTCGCCGACCGGGCCCGGCGCTTCGGCGCCCTGGCGCGGGATCACAGCCTGGGCGACTGGCTCGCCTTCCTCGGCCGGATCGCCGCCGCCCAGCAGGCGGCCCTGGACACCCTGCCGGCCGTACCCCTGCCGGAGGCCTCGGTATTGAGCCGATGCCGCGAACACGGCATGCCGCCGGTGGCCGCCCAGTCCTGGCCGCGCGATCCCGCATGGCGCAACGCGCTTGCGGGCCTGGTGGATCGCCTGCTCCCGGAGGCGCCCCCGCCGGCCGCGAGGACTCTGGAGGCCCTGCGCGCGGCGGACTCCGCCGAACTGGAGGCCCTCGCCGACCGCGTCCTGCGCACCGAGCTCTACGGCGCCGATGCCGACCGCCTGCCCTTCGTCGCCGCCGCGCTGCAGGTCTATTGGACGGCCCTGGCCGCGGGCCTGGGACCCGCGGGCGTTCCGGTGCTGGACGTGCCCGGCCTGTGCCCCTGCTGCGGCTTCCTGCCGGTCGCGAGCGTGGTCCGCACGGGCGGCGAGGTGGCCAACCTGCGCTACCTGCACTGTGCCCTCTGCAACACGGAGTGGAACCTGGTCCGCGTCAAGTGCGCGGCCTGCGACGCCAACGCGAAGGTTTCCTACCAGCAGATCGAAGGCGGGGATGGCGTCGTGCGCGCCGAGACCTGCGACGACTGCCATGCCTACCTGAAGATCGTCTACCAGGAGAAGGCACCGGAGGCCGATCCGGTGGCCGACGACCTGGCGACGCTGGCCCTCGACATCCTGGTGGACGAGGCCGGTTACACGCGGGCCGGGCCGAACCTGCTGCTGGTGCCGGGGGCGTGATTCCGGCCCGGCAGGAAGGCGCTTACCAGCGCAGGAGCCGCGGGCCGAGGTAGGCGCCCAGTGGAACGGGCATCAGCATGCCCAACACGTACCAGGTCGCGACGAACGGGTAGGCCATTTCGGGGCAGTGCAGGGAATAGACCACCGCTCCCGTGGCACCGGAAAGCAGCCCGGCCGCCGCTCCGGCGAGGCGCAGCCGCACCGGCGCCAAGTCGCGCAGGGTCCAGAAACTGGACACGAACATGGGCGCCGCGAGAAAGGCGATCAGGAAGGGGCAAACCGCCCAGGTCTCGCCCAGCAGGAGTTTCGGCCAACGCGCCGGTTCGGCGCCGAACAACGAGACCGCGGCCAGGCACCAGAGCAGCGCCACCGGCATTGCCGCCAATCCCGGCAGCGGTCCCATCCGTGCGCCCGGACGTCCCAGCCGGAGGACCAGGCCCAGGGCGGCCGCCATCAATGCGCACGGTACGGCGATCTTGATCCAGAAATCGGCGCCGGCCGCGGCGCTGCCCAAGTCCGGGCGGATGCCGAGGAACAAGGTCATCTGGAGAATGGCGATGCCGGTGCCGGCAGCCAGCGCGACCGGCAAGCGGCGCCCGAAGGCGTCGCCGCCTGCGTGTCGCGACCCGGTCGCGAGCATGAGGACGAGGTCGTCGGTTCTCATTTTCCCTCCCTGATCCAGGCGGCCAGCCGTTTCAATCCACGATGCACGCCGACCTTGACGGCCGACTCGGACATTCCCGTCGCCTCGGCTGCCTCGCGCACCGACAGCCCCTGCAGTTTGACGAGCACGATGGGTAGCCGAAGGTGGTCGGGCAGGGTCGCGAGCATCCCTTCCACGTCGATCCGCGCGTCCTCGGCATCCCTGTCCTGGAAGGCAAGAACTGCCTCGACGTCGTCGATGGACGCTGTCACCGCGCCATGGGACGACCGGAACCGGTACAGGTCGACGATCTTGTATTTCGCGATCGCATGGAGCCACGCGGTCAGCGGCTGACCCGCATCGTAGCTGTGACGCTGATTGTGAATGGCCAAGAGTGTCTCCTGCACCAGGTCCTCCACCTCGGACGGCATCCCCGCCACACGATGCCGGAAGAACGCGCGCAGATGCCCCGACAGTTCCCGGAGGAAGGACAGATAAGCGCCCTCGTCGCCGGCCAGCCCTGCCATCAGCAGGCCGCGCAGTCGTGCCTCGCTGGAATTCCACTGGCGTTCCCGGGTACTTCGGTCCATGCGGGAATATCGTTACAGAGTCCGACAAAAATAATCGGAATGGGGCGCCGAATAATTTTTGTCACCCTGTAACCATCGGGGTCTATTGGCCGAATTCACGGGCAGATATTACCGAAACGGCGCAGCCGCATCGCGACGCGCCGCCGGGACCGGGACCCACCGTGACATCCAGGTTCATCGCAAACGCAATCCACGCGCTTCGCCGGCAACGGCGACACCGGCCCATCCTCCCGCATTCCGTCGCTTCCCTTTGAAGGAGGTTTCATCATGAGCAAGATCGCAGCAGCCCTCGTGTCCGTCTTCCTGGCATTCGGAAGTGCGGCCACGCACGCGCAGACCGCGGACCAGAAGGCGCCGGTGGACCGGGCCAAGATCCTGACCGCGGCCGGGGTCTACGGCAATTTCTCGACCTACAAGGTCCGCCCGGAGTATTACCGCCTGGCCCTGGCCGAACGCAAGGGGGCTGCCGCCGAGGTCGTGGCCGTCGTCGACAAGCACAAGGAAAAGGTCATCGTGGACGCCTACCTGACGCGCGGATTCGAGGCCGCCAGCGACCTGTTCCTGCGCGTCCATTCCTATGACATGGCGGCCACCCAGGCCTTCCTGGTCGACTTCCGCGCGACGCGGTTCGGAATGGCCCTCGACGTCACGGAAAATCTGGTCGGTGTGACGAAGGCCCTGAATTACATCACCAAGGACAAGTCCCCCGACCTCAATGCGGGGCTCACGGCGGCGAGCTATTCCGCGGATCCGCCGCGTTACGCCCTGATGGTTCCTGTGAAGAAGAACGCCGATTGGTGGAACCTGAGCGACGCCCAGCGGCTGAAGGAGATCGAAACCCACACCCTGCCCACCCTGGCCAACCTGGTGAACGTCAAACGCAAGCTCTACCATTCCACGGGGATCGACGACACCGACTTCATCACCTACTTCGAGACCGCCGATCTGGTCGCCTTCAACAACCTGATGCTGGCGCTGGCCAAGGTGCCGGAGAACAAGTATCACGTGCGCTGGGGCAGTCCCACCGTCCTGGGGACGATACAGACGGTCGAGAACGTCGTCAAAGTGCTGTCCGTGGGCAACTGAGTCCCACCGTGGCCGGGCCGCCGGGCAGCG